>JBBRKD010000217.1:0-4439 GCA_038218255.1 Hyphomicrobiales bacterium
AGCAACGGGTTTTTCTCGATGTCCATGGGCTTATCTTGGGCCATGAGCATTTTCGCGCCGGTTGCGATCAGGAAGATCGCGAAGATGTAGAGCACCCAGTGGAACTGGGCGACGAGAGCGGCACCCAGGCCAATCATGATCGCGCGCAAGACGATGACGCCGAGGATGCCCCAGAACAGCACGCGATGCTGG
This sequence comes from Hyphomicrobiales bacterium, assembly GCA_038218255.1. Taxonomy (GTDB): domain Bacteria; phylum Pseudomonadota; class Alphaproteobacteria; order Rhizobiales; family Hyphomicrobiaceae; genus JANXVY01. The sequence continues at coordinate 193 of JBBRKD010000217.1, forward strand.
TACTTCGGGGGGACGGCGAAGTAGGTGAAAATCAGCGAGATGACGAAGACGTTGTCCATCGATAGCGTCTTTTCGACGAGGTAGCCCGTCAGATAGTCTTTGCCGCTGGCAGCCCCCAGCGTCGTCCAAACCCACGCGCCAAACACCAGCGCGATCGCGATGTAGAACGCGCTCATCATGAGGCTTTCGCGGATACTAATCTCTTTGGAATTTCTATGAAGAACGCCGAGGTCAAGTGCCAGAAGCAAGATGACGATCGCGAGGAATGATGCCCACATCCACAGTGGGGTCCCCATAACTGGGGCGAACAGAAATTCCATTGCTCAGACGTCCAATCGTTGGTTGTAACTGCGCGCAATCGTCGGTGCGCCCCCAGGCTCGAAGCTGCGAGGCTTTGAGCTGAGGGCGCACCAGATGAAAATGTGGTCGGCGAGGATCAGTCGAAAAAGTCGAGGAAACTGCCCGATTTGGACTTACGCACCGGGCTTCTTGAATGGCGATGGTGGTCGTCATCGTCATCGTCGTCCCGATACCGTTCGGGCGGAGCGTCGCGCGGATAGTCCCTGGGGCGCTGGGCGTGCTCGGTGCGCTGGGCGCGCGGATCGATCGCCTGGTTCTGGAACGATGAGGGAGCACCCATGGGGGGCGCGGTCAGCGCGGCAGCAATTTTTTCAAGTTCGCCGCGGTCGAGCCAGACACCACGGCAGTTGGTGCAGGTGTCGATGGCAACGTCGAGATGGTTTACTTCCCGCATCGCCGAACGGCACACGGGGCAGGATAATATGGTCACGTCAGGTCTCCAGATGTCAGCGCGCATCACACCGCTAATCGCGGTGCGGGCTTGCGAGGCTTTGAAGGGATCACGGATCGTTTGCAGCGGCTGGATGCGGCGCAATGCGCGCCTTAGCTAGCGGCTCAGACAGAGGGTCAGGTGGCTGACGAGGGCCGACGGCCGTTGGTGTATCGCGTGGCGTACGGCGTCGCGACCTGCGCGACCCCATGCTGAAACGTCAACTCGCGCTCGAGACGCCGGACGCGTTCCCGGATCGCAAGGCGCAAGGCCTTCAAACGGAGAAGATGGACGGGTTTCGCGTTGTGACGGGCCTGGATGGAGGCGATCACATAATCAATGCGCGCCGAACGGCGCAGCAACGTGAGGAGCGACTGTTTCATGGCTTTAGTTCCCACTCTGTTCTATCGGCAACCCAAGACCTGAGGTCTGTTGCCTGTGCTGTCCGACATCGCAGTCCCGTCGCGGGAGCTGCCAGAGGGGCCCGGCCCAACACAGCATCAGAGGTAAGACGAGTTGTCGCTGTTTCAAGGCCTCGCCAGACGACGAGCCACGAGACGAGCCAGAATACTTGACAGATGGGGGCTTCACCCCGCATTGCGCGCAATCGCTTTTTGTGGCGCCGATTTTGATGGGGCCAATTCTGATGGGGCCGACACGATGACGCTTGCATTCGTTTTTCCCGGACAGGGCAGCCAGGACGTTGGCATGGGCCGCGACCTTGCTGCGGCCTATCCGGCGGCGCGGGCCGTGTTTGACGAAGTGGACGCAGCGCTTGGCCAGAAGCTGTCGGCGGTGATGTGGGACGGGCCGAAGGAAACGCTGACGCTAACGGAGAATGCGCAGCCAGCCTTGATGGCGCATTCGCTGGCGGTTTTGCGGGTTTTGGAACGCGAGTTCGGTCTCGACTTGAAGGCAAAAGTCTCGTTCCTGGCTGGGCATTCGCTCGGAGAATATTCCGCGCACGCAGCGGCTGGCACGTTCAGTTTGGCCGATACCGCGCGGCTGTTGCGGTTGCGTGGCAACGCCATGCAGGCGGCTGTTCCGGTGGGTGTTGGTGCGATGGCGGCACTGCTGGGCGTTGACCTTGCGACCGCGCGCAACATTGCGGCTGAAGCGGCACAGGGCGACGTTTGCGATCTGGCCAATGACAACGATCCCGGCCAGATTGTTCTGTCGGGGCATAAGTCGGCGATCGAGCGGGTGGCTGAGATCGGCAAGCCATTTGGGTTGCGACGGGCGGTGATGCTGCCGGTGTCGGCGCCGTTCCATTGTGCGCTCATGAGGCCGGCCGCCGACGCGATGGCTGAAGCGCTCGCTGGTGTCACGATGCATGTGCCGCGTGTCCCGGTGATTGCCAACGTAACCGCGCAGCCAACGTCTGATCCGATGGTCATCCGCCAGCAACTGGTGGCGCAGGTGACGGGCACGGTGCGCTGGCGCGAGTGTGTGATGACGATGGCGGGCCTTGGTGTCACGCACGTTGTCGAAATCGGGGCGGGGAAGGTTTTGGCCGGGCTCGTCAAGCGCATCGACAAGGCGTTGGAAGCGCAAAGTGCCGGAGCGCCGGGCGATCTCGACGCGCTGCGCCCAGTGCTGGGACTGGTGAAAGTTTGATCTGCGAAAAGAGTGAGAGACGCGATGTTTGATCTGACAGGTAAGACGGCGCTGGTGACGGGGGCCAGCGGCGGCATCGGCGAGGGGATCGCACGCGCCTTCCACGCGGCAGGGGCAACGGTTGCGCTGTCGGGCCGCAAGGTGGACGTGCTGGAGGCGCTGGCGAAAGATTTGGGCGAGCGCGCCGTGGTGGTGCCGTGCGATCTTGCCGACCGGGCGCAGGTGGCCAAGCTGATCGATGAGGCCATCGCAAAGCTCGGGCGGCTCGATATTCTCGTGAACAATGCAGGCCTCACCAAGGACAACCTGTTCATGGTGATGAAGGACGAACAGTGGGATGACGTGATCGCAGTCAACCTCACGTCGGCGTTCATGCTGTGCCGGGCGGCCTCACGCCACATGGTGCGCAACAAGACGAACTACGGGCGGATCATCAATATTTCATCGGTGTCTGGCGTGTTCGGCAACCCGGGGCAGGGCAACTATGCGGCTGCGAAATCGGGCATGATCGGCATGACCAAATCGCTTGCGCGCGAGGTGGCGTCGCGCGGGATCACGGCGAACTGCATAGCACCGGGCTTCATTCAAACCGCGATGACGGATGTCCTCAACGAGAAGCAAAAGGGCGAGATCGCCCAGATGATCCCGGCCAAGCGGTTTGGATCGACGGTCGACATCGCCGCCGCGGCGCTCTATCTCGCCAGCAACGAAGGTGGGTATGTCACCGGCCAGACGCTGCATATCAACGGCGGAATGGCGATGGTGTAGCGATTCTGACGGGTGCTTGATCGTGGCGCGGCAGCGTGACCGCCGCCTGCGATCTGGCAAGCTGGCCAAGAGATTGGAAGTATGTTAGGTGCCGCTCGTTTCGGGGGTCGGCGCTTTGGGGTTTTTGCAGAAGACTGATTGCCTTTTGAAAACCGCCGCTTTGCATTTCAAACACGGGGTGCGATACGGGCTACAGTTGCCGCAAGGCGAGCGCGCGAAGTAACAAGAACGCATGGTGCGACCTGTTGTGCCACGTGAGAGAATCAAATCACAACCCGGGCGGCATCAGCGCGTGCCACCAATCAGAGCCAAGGACACGAGGAACATACTATGAGCGATGTCGCAGAGCGCGTGAAGAAGATCGTCGTCGAGCATCTGGGCGTCGAAGCAGAGAAGGTGAGCGAAAACGCGAGCTTCATCGACGATCTGGGCGCCGATAGCCTTGATACTGTGGAACTTGTGATGGCCTTCGAAGAAGAATTCGGCTGCGAAATCCCAGACGATGCCGCTGAGCACATTCTCACGGTCGGGGACGCCGTGAAGTTCCTGGAAAAGAACGCTTCGACGGCTGCCTAATCGAACGCGCCTAATCCAACGCGCCTGATCGAACAAGACGGTGTCGCCCGGTCGCGGAACTTGTTGTCATTGCGTCGGCAATGCCATCCATTCAACACCGCCGTCCTCGGGGATGGCGGTGACCAAGGCAGAGGAATTCATGCGTCGGGTCGTCATCACCGGTATGGGCCTCGTCTCACCGCTCGGGTGCGGCGTGTCCGCCAACTGGCAGGCGCTGCTGGCGGGCAAAAGCGGCGCGCGCCGGGTCGATGAATTCGGCGTCGACGATCTCGCCTGTCAGATTGCTTGCATGGTTCCCCGGGGAGCGCTCGCCGACGGCAAATTCAACGCCGACGATTGGATGGAGCCCAAGGAACAGCGCAAAGTTGATGACTTCATCATCTTTGCGGTGGCGGCCGCAACCGAAGCCATCCGCGATTCGGCGTTCAAGACAGAAACGAACGACCAGCAAGAGCGCGTCGGGGTTCTGATCGGCTCTGGTATCGGCGGCCTGAAC
>JBBRKD010000218.1:0-4431 GCA_038218255.1 Hyphomicrobiales bacterium
CACATGTTTCGCACTGCTGTCCTTTGAATGGAGTAAACATCAATGCGCAAGCTTCTGATGGCTGTGGTCACGCTGATTTCCACTGGCATCTTCGCCGCAACCGGCGCGAACGCCGCCGCCACGTGGTCGTGCGACGGGGCCGAATACGTCTGCGGCTCGCCCGCATCGTCAAAAACATCGTCGTCCAAAGCCTCACGATCGGCTCCGGTCGATGACGCAAACGAAACCCGCCCGACACGGACCAAGGCCGCCAAAGCCCGTCCGTCTCAAGAAACCGCATCCAACGACGATAGCGTTCGGCCGACCAAGAGCCGCCGCAACCGTCCAGCTTCTAATGACGACAATTCCGGCGGCTCGACGTACTCGGGTGCAGCGTCCTATTATTGGCAGCCCCAGAAGCTGGCTTCGGGTGGCTACTTCAACCCGAACGCCATGACGGCAGCCCACAAGACGCTGCCATTCGGCACGCGCGTCCGCGTGACGAACCAGCGCAACGGCCAATCGGTCGACGTCGTGATCAACGATCGCGGTCCCTATGTCGCCGGTCGCATCATCGACCTCTCGAAGGCCGCCGCCCAGTCGATCAACATGACCGGCGCAGGCGTCGTGCCGGTGAGCGTCAAGGTCCTCGGCCGCGGCTGAGCCTTACGATAAGACAAAAAGGCCGGTGGATCGCATCGTCGAGCCACAATTGCGACAACCGGCGATGGGAGCAAACGCTTCCATCGCCGGTTTTTTGCACCCTTGATCGAGATCATGCGCACAACGAGGCCCCACCTACGATTGCTGGCTGTCGTGGCGATCACGCTGGGTCATGGGATGCCTGCGGCCCGCGCGCAGGATTGGTCGCCGTTCGCACCCCAGCCCGAACAGCGGTCACTTCGCACCGCCCCAACGACGGCCTCAAGTTGGCGTGTATCGATCCAACGCGAACCCACCGCGCACCCGGTCCGTGCAACCGATCCCGCCTGGACGGCGACGGTGGCGTTTAGCAAAGCCCCGCTGATCGCCGCAAACCCGATCCCGCGTGCCGCGCCCCGCACGCTCAATCCCATCACTGGCAAGTCCCACGCCTTGGAAGGCGTCGCGTCCTACTATTGGCAGGACCAGATGACCGCGTCTGGCGAACGCTTCGACAAGACTGCGATGACGGCCGCCCATAAGACCTTGCCGATGAACACCAAAGTCCGCGTCACCAACGTCGTCAATGGCCGCTCCGTCGTTGTCCGCATCAACGACCGCGGACCCTACAAAGGCGGCCGCATTATCGATCTGTCGGAGGCAGCAGCCGGGAGCCTCGACATGCACAAGAACGGGCTCGCACCCGTCAAGGTCCAGATCATTTCAAACTGATCACAGGCAGCTGGCAAGCCGCGCGATGTCCAAGAGTAGCGCATCGCTGCGGGTCACCGCGAGATAGACTGCGCCAGCGACCGCCAGTGTCGCCATCGCGGTCGGCCAATGGATCAGACGTGTGGAGCGATTGATCATGGCGACACCGCCAAAGTGGAATGGACGGACACTCTTTGCACCGGTTTTTCCTCGATCGGCCAATTGATGGCAGCCGCAAAGATACCAAGCGCGACGGAAATCCACCACATGAGATCATAAGATTAAGTGAGGTCGAAAACGACGCCGCCGAGCCAGACCCCGAGGAACGACCCCATCTGGTGGGAGAGGAACGCGACGCCGTACAGCATCGTCATCCACGCTGGCCCGTAGAATGTGGAAATCAGCCCCGATGTCAGTGGCACCGTCGATAGCCACGCGAGCCCGAGGATGAAACTCGCAGCCAGAATGAGTTGCGGCGTGACCGGCAGGAACAGGAACGCCAGAAAAACCACCGCGCGAACGGCATAGATCAGCGACAGCGCGCGGCGCTTTTCCATGTAGCGCCCCGATTGCCCGGCGAGATAGGTGCCGATGAGATTGCCGAGCCCGACGAGGATCAGCGCGAGAACGGCAACCTTGGGATCAAACCCCTTGTCGGCCACGTACGCTGGCAAGTGCACGCCATAAAACACAACGTGGAAACCGCATACAAAGAAGCCCGCGTTGAGCAGCCAGAAACTGCGGTGGAGTGCCGCTTCACGCAACGCGTCCCCTAGCGACTGCGGCTTCTCAAGGCTGGCGACAACGCGCGGCCGACCCGACACTGGAAGTGCAAGCGGCAGCATCAGCGCGCACGTCGCAGCGAGCACGAGCAACGTGGTTTTCCAGCCGACAGACTCCATCAGAAGGTGTGTGTAGGGCAGCGCGATGAGAATGCCGACACCGCTTCCCATGCCGATGGCAGCCACAGCTTGCGTCCGCTTATCGGGCGGCGCAGCACGACTAACCGCACCGACCAGCGCATTCACGCCCGCGCCCGCGACGCCAAGGCCCAGCAGCACGCCTGCAAGCAACAGGCCCGTGCGCGACGTGGCGGCCCACATGGCGACAAGGCCGAGCGAGGTGCATGACGCCCCAAAGAGGACAACGCGGCCGGCGCCAAATTTGTCGGCAACCCCACCCGTAAACGGCGCGGCAAAGCCCCAGACGAGATTGGCAACCGCAATTGAAAGCGCGAAATCTTCCCGGCCGATGCCGAGTTCCATCGTCATGGGCTTCAGGAACAGCCCCATGGTCTGCCGGACGCCCATGCCGATGGCAGCCACCGTGGCAGCCGCCAGCACAATGGTCGTCCACGCGATCGCCGGCGGCACAGATTGGGGTGGAGCGGGTTGAGGCGGCGATGTGACCATGGCGCTAAGACCCCTTCTCCCGGACTGCCGATCGATCTGACGTTAGGCGCAAAATCTCCCGGCTCGCAATCGACACGACCGGGCTGCCACCTATGCGCACCCCGCGCGTCTCGATCGAAATGGTGGTTTCGCCGTCACGCAACGCAACCCGGATCAGATTGTACCGGGCTAGCGGCTCATGGCCCAGAGCCAGGGCTGCCGATGCAGAGGCGACACCCTCAATCGCGGTTCCAGCACGAAGTGAAGCCATCATCCGATGATTGTGCCCGTGAACGATCAACTCCGCCCCATGCCGCACAAGGAGCTCAGCGAACGCTGGCGCATCGCGAAGGTCGCGCCCTCTGTGAGCAAGGCCTGGCACCGGCGGATGATGGATCATCACGAGCCGGACGAGCCCCGCTTGCTGGGTCGCATCCAGCGCAGCGGCAATCTCAGACATTTGAGCAGCCCCGATCTCGCCCTGCGCCGAGCCCGGACGCGTTGGCACGCCCGAGCACACGCCGATGACGGCAACCGGCCCGACCTGCCGGACAAAGGGGAACGCGGCCCCCATCATCGGGACACCCGCAACACGTAAGCTGCGCCCGAACGCATCATTCGCCATATGGCGCGACCAGAGCCCAATCCCCCTCTCAGCGTCGCCTGTCACATACGCATCGTGATTTCCCGGCACCACGCTGACACAGTCCGCCGGACCCAACGCCGCGAGCCACGCCGCCGCACGCGCGTATTCTGCAGGCAACCCGATGTTCACCAGATCGCCCGACACCAGGATGTGATCGGGGGCGTGAGCTGCCATGTCGGCGACAATGGCCTCAAGCGCGAAGGGCTTGTGAACGAACCGCCGCTTGCGCTGCCAGTTGAGCCACCCCAGCGTGCGCTTGATGTTCCAGGACCGGGGCCAGAAGCCCGCCACGGGCGGCAGGTGGATATCGGACAAATGCGCGAGCGTCACGGTTTGATCTGGGCTCATGGGCACGGCGGTCTCGTTGGAAGCGACGCAAAAAGCGCACTGGCCATGATCTAAAACCACATCGCGACGACAACGCCGAACTGTCAACGCCGCAGTGTCAACGCCGCACGTTGAATGCCGCACTGGCGGGCGAGCCCACTCACGGATACCCTAACGGTGTGACCACGTCCGCTTCAAAAACCAAGCCGCCGCGCGCCCGCAAGCCGACCCCGGCCGACCCGCGACTGGCCCTGCTTCCAGCGGCATTCCAGGCGTGGTTCGCCACCAAAGGCTGGACGCCGCGCGCCCATCAGTTGGCCCTGCTGGACGCAGCCCACCAACGGACCTCCACGCTTCTCATCGCGCCCACGGGTGCGGGCAAAACGCTCGCAGGGTTTCTCCCGAGCCTCGTGGCGCTGTCCGTGCCCAGCAAAGAGACACGCGGCGCAGGCCTCCACACGCTCTACATTTCGCCCCTCAAGGCGCTGTCTGTCGATGTGGCACGCAACCTGGAACGGCCCGTTGCTGAGATCGGGCTCAAGATCGCGATCGAAACCCGCACCGGCGATACGTCGGTCGCGCGCCGCGCCCGCCAGCGCCACAAACCGCCAGCCATTTTGCTGACGACGCCCGAACAAATCGCGCTGCTCCTCAGCCATCCAGACGCGCCGTATCTGTTCGCCGACCTCGACACGATCATCCTCGATGAGCTGCACGCGCTCGGTGGCTCCAAGC
>JBBRKD010000219.1:0-4428 GCA_038218255.1 Hyphomicrobiales bacterium
GGAAAGACGGCCGGATGTGATGAGATCGAGGCAGGCTGCGAGATCGGACGGCAGGAACTGGGCTGCGATCCGGATGCGTGCTTCGCGCATGAAGGCTGGCGGGAACGCGAAGCTGAGCGGCGCGCTGTAAAATCCGGCGAGTACGATCTCGCCGCCGGGCGCAAGCCGCTGAACCAGCGTATCGAGGATCGCTGGATCACCCGAGCAGTCGCAAATGCTGCGATAGTCACGGCGGGTATCTGTCGCCGCATCAACGACGGTGTATCCGACAGCCCCGTCACGACGCGCGGCGTTCAATTCCCAAACGACAGGCGCAGGCGCACCCATCGCAAGTGCAATTCGGGCCTGAAGACGCCCGAGAATTCCGTGACCGACGATCAATTCTGGATGCTGAGCCGGGTGGCCGGGTGGATGGGCGGTATGGTAGGCCGTCGCTGCCAGCGCGAGGAGAACGCCGCGCTCGCCCAGATCGGCAGGGCAGGGCATCACACGATGGCCGGGAACCACGATTGTTTGGCTGGCGCCGCCGAACAGCCCCTTCACCGCGCCGTAGCAATTGGCACCTGGAACAAACACGCTTTCACCGGCCTGCCGACCGGACGCTGCGCCCGCCACGCGGACAACGCCCATCGATTCATAGCCAGGCACCAACGGATATCCCATTCCCGGGAACATCGGCATCTTGCCCGACCACAGCAGCCGCTCCGTGCCGCTGCTGATCCCGCTGAAGTCGATATCGACGACCACGTCGGCATCTGTGGGGGCCGCCAGATCGAGCCGCGCGAGCTGGAGCCGCATGGGGGCCTCCAGCACAACGGCCTGCGATGAGAGCGACGACACGGACACCTGGAAAACTCCTGGCTGTGTGCTCTGAAGGTTCAGAGCACTGCGTAGCGGGTGTGGACACCCTCGGCTTCAGGTTGTCAGACTAAATTGACGCACTCAAATGTCAACCTAGATTTACAGTTCGCGAGCTTAATTTTCAGGCCGCACCAAAAGCAGCTGCACCAACAATGGGTTGCGCGTCGTCAAAAGCTTGGGTTCGGCAAACCCCGCCTGTCTAACCAAACGCTTGAAATCCTGCGGCGCGCGCGAGCGGCCACGGCCCATCGCGAGCAGATAGAAATTGAAATAGGCATCGGCGACCGGATCGCTGGCGGCCGCCCTCGCCATGGGTTCGGCAATCAACAGCGTGCCGCGAGGCGGCAGAGCCTCCCGCACGGCCTTGAGTATGCGCACGGCGCTCGTATCGTCATGATCAAACAGCACCCGGACCAGCGTGATGATGTCGGCGCCTTTGGGCAGGGGATCGGTGTAGAAATCTCCGCCCTGAGCGATGGCCCGCGCGCTAAGCCCGGCGTCGGCAAACCGCTCTGCCGCAAGCGCTGCAACGGCTGGCAGATCAAACACCTGTAACGTCAATTTCGGGGCGCGTCCGGCGACGGCCCGAAGGAATGTCCCATCGCCGCCGCCGACATCGAGTAGGCGCGTGTGGCGGTTGAAATCGTACGCGTCCAGCACCTGCTCGGCGATCATCACCTGTGACGTCGCCATCAGCGCTGTGTAGGTCGCAACCTCCCCGTCTTTCAAGGCGCCCGCGCCAACACCGGTGGCGTAAGGCCAGTAGTCGGCCATTTGGGTCTGTGGCTTGTCTGATCCCAGCAACGCCACCGGATCGAACAGATCGGCGTAAAGCGTGGCGTGGTGCTCGACCATCGCTCCGATGCCAGGGTTTGCAGCCACTGCCGCCCCGAGAACGCCGAGGCCATACCGCTTTCCGCTGCGCTGATCGACAAGCCGCAGCGATTGAGCTGCCTGCAACAGCCGCAGCAACGAGGCCTCGGATAGGCCAGTCTCGCTAGCGAGTGCCACCACCGTCTTAGGTCCGCTGCGCAAGCGGTCGAAAAGGCCGATCCGCACGCAGGCAAGTAGCACCTGCGAGTACACGAACCCGGCGCAGATATCGAACAGCGCCCGCGTCTCGCGTTGTGCGAACCGGCGAACGCCAGGAATGGTGAACGCCCACCGGTTGAACGCCGGACTGAGGAGAAGTTGGTCACGGATCGCGCGCGCACGATCTAGAATACCACTTGCCATGACGCGCTGCGCGCACCTCCCGCTTGCCGCAGATCGCCAGGCGGTTCTCCTTAAAACCGGCACCGATCCGCTTGATTGTCACTCAGGAATGTCATCTATTGTTGACACTTGACCCGTTCTTGACACTCAGCAGGCGTGGTTTCAATTCCTTTCCTCGACAACCGCCCCCTCACCCCAGTCCTCGACCAGCCAAACCGTCCTCAACGAGACTTTCAGTGCGCACGCCCCGTGTCGTCATCATTGGAGCTGGAGTTGGCGGGCTTGCTGCAGCGCTTGATCTTGCGCGCGCGGGCGTTGCGGTCACGTTGGCCGAAAGTGCGGCCTCCCCTGGTGGAAAGATGCGCCAGGTGGCTGCCGGCTCGGCCCTGATTGATGCCGGGCCGACCGTGTTCACAATGAAGTGGGTGTTCGACCAGCTCTTTGCCGACGATCAAACCTCGACCGACGCTGAACTCGACCTCACGGCGATGACGACGCTTGCGCGCCACGCCTGGAGCCCGACGGAACGGCTCGATCTGTATGCCGACCTTGAGCAATCCGTCGATGCCATCGGGCAGTTCGCGGGTCCTGCGGCGGCGGCTGGCTACCGCAGTTTCTGCCATCGGGCGCAGCTCACGTTCGACCTCCTCGATGCGGCCTTCATCCGCGCGGATCGCCCCAGTGTCGGCGGCATGATGCTGCATGCGGGCAAAACCCGCCCTGGCGATGTGCTGACCATCAAGCCCTACACAACGCTCTGGCGCGCCCTCCACGAACACTTCCGCGATGGCCGCCTGCGCCAGCTTTTTGGCCGCTATGCCACCTATTCGGGCTCCTCGCCGTTCCAGGCTTCAGCGACCTTGATGCTGATTGCTCATGTTGAACGCATGGGCGTGTACAAAATCACCGGTGGCATGAAGCGCCTCGCGACCGTGCTCGCCAATCGCGCCACACGACATGGTGCGATGATCCGCTATGGCGCGCCGGTCCAATCGATCATCGTGGATGGCGGCTCGGCTCGCGGCGTGGTTCTCGCGAGCGGCGAACGCATTGAGGCCGACGGGGTCATACACAACGGGGATACCAACGCCATTGCGTCGGGTCGCCTGGGTCGCGCGGCCGCCCCAGCCGTTGCGCCAACGCCTGCCGCCAACCGCTCGCAGTCGGCCATCACGTATGCCGTTCACGCACCGACCAGCGGCTTTAATCTGGCCCACCACAACGTCTTCTTTTCCAACGATTATGCAACCGAGTTCGACGACGTTTTCAGGCTTGGTCGCGTGCCAGCCTCTCCTACGGTCTATGTCTGCGCCCAGGATCGTGATGGCGCATTTTCCCACCCGCCGGGAACGCCCGAACGCCTGCTCTGTTTGATCAACGCGCCAGCCAACGGCGACACTCAAAGCCTGACACCGGAGGACCTCGCATCATGCCAATCGCGGACATTCCAGCAACTCGCGCGCTGTGGTCTCAACGTACAGCCAGATCCCGCAGCGATGGGCGTGACGACACCCCAGGATTTCGAGCGACTTTTCCCATCGACGGGGGGGGCACTTTACGGAGCGGCCTCCCACGGCTGGATGGCACCCTTCCAGCGGCCGACGGCCCGCACCCGACTTCCGGGGCTTTATCTCGCGGGTGGCAGTTGCCATCCAGGAGCGGGCGTTCCGATGGCAACGCTGTCGGGCCGACTGGCCGCACGGAGCGTTTTGGTGGACCTCGGTTCGATCTCCCGGTCGCGGACGGCGGCTATTCCTGGTGGTACCTCGACGCGCTGAGCGCGGACGGCGCGTATGGCATCACGATCATCGCCTTCATCGGCTCGGTGTTTTCACCCTACTACGCCGCGCGCCGTCGTGGGCCGTTGCCCCATGACCCGATGCAGCATTGCACGATCAACGTCGCGCTCTATGGGCGCGGCGGCCACCGCTGGGCCATGACAGAGCGAGGGTGTGAGGCTGTCCACCGCTCGGAGCGCACACTTGAAATTGGCAAAAGCGCCGTTACCTGGGACGGCAACGCTTACACGGTCCACATTGACGAGGTGACGTCTCCGTTCCCCAAACTCACCTCCGAGCGCCTGCGGGGCAGCGTCCGCCTCACGCCCAAAAGCCTCGTCGATGGCGACTTCGATCTCGACGACGCAGGACTTCATCGTTGGCGCCCGCTCGCGCCATGCGCCCACGTCGAAGTGAACCTGCCCAAGCCCGGCCTGTCCTGGTCGGGAACTGGGTATCTCGACATGAATTCGGGTGCGGCACCGCTGGAGCGCGATGTCCTCGATTGGAGCGGGTCGCGCGCTGCCCTCAAATCGGGAACTGCGATTCTCTACGACGTGACGCGCCGGTCGGG
>JBBRKD010000220.1:0-4416 GCA_038218255.1 Hyphomicrobiales bacterium
CGGCCATGGCCGGGGAAAACGCAACCGTCGCGGCGTGCGCGCGGCGGATTTCGGCTGGCGTCGTGGGGGCAAGGGCTGCGAGGCGGGCGCGGCTTTCGGTGACACAATCGGCGATCATGACGGTGATCATGCGCCGGGTGATCTCATAGGCACGCCGGTTGGCGTCGCTTGGGGCAATCATGCCCGCGGTGGCCGCGACCGCCGAGCCCGCGAGGGGGACATTTGCGAGATCGTCGATGGCCAGCAGTTTGGCGCGCAGCCCGTCATCGACGTCGTGGGTGAGGTAGGCGATGTCGTCGGCCAGGGCTGCGGCCTGGGCTTCGGCAGAGGCAAAGCTGTCAAGATCGAGGCTCTGCCAGCGCTCTGTGACGCGCAAAACCTTGCGTACCGGATGATCGGCTGCGACTGGGCCATTGTGCTTGGCGAGACCTTCGAGCGTTTCCCAGGTCAGGTTTAAACCGTTGAAGGCTGCATATTTGCGCTCGAGATCGAGGACGACGCGAAGGCTTTGGGCGTTGTGATCAAAGCCGCCGTGGGCCACCATGCAGGCATCAAGAGCGCGTTCTCCTGCGTGTCCGAACGGGGAATGGCCCAGATCGTGGGCCAGAGCCAGGCATTCAGCGAGGTCTTCGTCCAGGCGGAGCTGGCGAGCGATCGTGCGGGCGATCTGAGCGACTTCGAGGCTGTGGGTCAGGCGGGTGCGGTAATGGTCGCCTTCGTGGAACACAAAAACCTGGGTCTTGTGGATCAGGCGGCGAAAGGCCGTCGAATGAATGACGCGGTCGCGGTCGCGCTGGGCGGGACTGCGCGTTGGACACGGTGGTTCGGGATGGCGACGCCCGCGCGAGGGGGACGCGCTGGCCGCATACGACCCCGGCGCGCGTTCGCCGGGGGCTAAGGCTGCGCCGTAGTCGGCGGTGGCCGGACTTGGCCCCGTGTGGGCCGGTGCTGCGTTAGATGTTTCTGCGATCCCCATAGGCCGCCACATATCATAAGTTGATGCGACCATTCCGGTGACAAAGCACATTCGTCAGCCTACTGTCTCGACATTGCTGTTTGAGGTGTTGTTTTGAGGAATTGATGAAATGTCGCGATTTGAAAAGCGCTTTGGTCTTGCCGATCGACGTCAGGTTCTGATTGGCGCGGCAACGGTCGCGACGAGTTTAGCGTGTCCCGTGGGCTCTTTCGAGGCTCAAGCGCAGTTGACCGGAGCCGATGCGTTGGCACGCGTCGTGGGTTTGGAAAAAAAGGCGTCTGACCTCGGCGTTTTCAAAAAGTCAGCCAGTAAAGACGGGCTTGCCGCGAGCGCTGATCCCGACAACGCCGCATACCGCAAATTAAAGGCCCGCTTGTTGGCCCTGGTCACCGAGGCCGAAAGCAAGGGCGAAACCGGCGAACAGGTCGCGATCGAGGCGGATGAACTCCTTGGGAAGCTGCTGGCCGCCGAGCGGTCGAAAAAGCCCGCGACCGGCATTTTGTCAGGCTTCACGGCCGTCAAGGCCCCGAAGTTCAACGAGGGCTTGCGCGCCGATTATCGGTCATTATTTGACACCTGCAAAACGCGCTCGAAGTATCAATCCGACATTGCGACCGAAGTGAAGTTCCTGCGCTCTGAGGTCAACCGGGCGCGCTACAAGGCGGTCGAAGCGGCAAGCGGGGTGCCATGGTATTTCGTTGGAATTGTTCACTCGCTGGAATGCAGCTCCAGATTTCGCGCGCATCTGCATAATGGTGATCTGCTGACCGCACGGACGTGGCAGGAGCCGCCAGGACGCCCCAAAATCTGGCCGCCGCCGAGCGACTGGAAATCAAGCGCCGTCGATGCGCTGGATTACGAAGCTCAAATTCAAAAGCGCATATGGGGACCGCCCGACGACTGGAGCCTGGAGCGGATGCTGTTCCGGTTTGAATCCTACAACGGCTGGGGTTATCGCCCACGCAAGATGGCGTCGCCCTATTTGTGGAGCTTCAGCCAGCATTACACGCGAGGAAAGTACAAATTCGACGGCAAATATGACCCAACCCTCGTGTCCGAGCAGGCCGGAGCCGCCGTGATTTTGAGCGACTTGATCAAGTCGGGCGACGTTGCCCGCCCCAAGAACTGGACAGCGTAGCCGGGCAGAACGCAAAGCCTTGCTGCAACCGGGCTGTACAAATCGCGGCTGCGGCGCACTATATAGGAGAGATCTCTGGCACGACTGAAGGATAGGCCCACCCATGACACCCGCCCCCACGATGTCGGCCGAGAGTGCTGCTGCTCCCGCAGCGGTGACGGTGACCGAGCGCGCCGCCGCCAGAATTGTAAAAATCGCAGCCAACGAAGCCATCAACAGCGCGGCGTTGCGGGTCAGCGTTGAGGGCGGCGGGTGCTCGGGGTTTCAATACAAGTTCGATATGGTGGCGGCGCGCGATGCAGACGATGTGGTCCTCACGCTGGGGGCGGCCACCGTGTTGATTGATCCGGTGTCGCTCCAGTACATGGCCGGATCGCAAATCGATTTCGTCGACGACTTGATGGGCGCGTCGTTCAAGATCACGAACCCTAACGCCGTTGCGTCGTGCGGCTGCGGCACGAGTTTCACGCTTTAGCTGATCGACCGCCGTGAACCGCTTACGTGACTTCGCCGCAGTCTGGTCCGGTGGCGCAACGGGGTGGCGTTTGCTAGAGGGCTGCAAGGATTGACGCGACGGCGTGGCTGACGCTGGGCTGCTGTGGCCCTACATGCGCGTGATGAAGATCATCGCGCGGCACGATGAAGAGCGGCCAAGGGCGCGTCGTCTTTGATTGTAAGCTGCAGATTTTGTGGGAGAATTCATGTCGTTGACACGCGAAGATGCAACCGGTGCCGGTGCTGGGCTGGACACCGAGAAAAACGCACGGTTGCGCAAGGCTGTCATCCGACACAAGGCGACGACAAAGGCTGGAATGTCGGAACGCGTGTTCACGGCGATGTTCAGCGGCTTGGTTTATCCCCAGATTTGGGAAGATCCTGAAATCGACCTCGAAGCCATGAAACTCCAGCCGGGCGAGCACGTGGTGGCGATCATGTTGGGCGGTTGCAACGTGTTCAGCTACGTCTCAGCCGTACCCGTGCGCATCACCGCTGTGGACTTGAACCCCGCCCACGTGGCGCTCAATAAGCTGAAGCGCTGTGCAGCCGAAAAGCTGCCAGATTACGCGGCCTTCCACCGCTTTTTTGCAGAAGCCGACCGCGCCGACAATATCACTGCCTACGACACGTATCTCAAGCCAAGCCTCGACGCTGATACGGTGGCCTATTGGGATAGCCGCGACGCTTTCGGTCGCAAGCGGATCTCGTACTTCACGACAAACGTCTACCGTCACGGGTTGCTGGGTCGCTTTATCGGCGCTGGTCATGCCATGGCGCGCGCTCACGGTCGAAACCTCCGCAACCTTTTGAAGGCAAAAAACAAAGCCGAGCAGCGCGCGATCTTTGAAGCTGAGATCGCGCCGCTGTTTAAGAAGCCGCATATCCGTTGGTTGTGCGAGCGTCCGTCTGCCCTGTTCGGCCTGGGCATTCCGCCAGCTCAGTTCGAAGCCCTCAAGGGCAAAGAAAAGCATATGGCGGACGTGCTTTATAAGCGGCTCGAGCGGCTCATCTGTGATTTCGAGTTCAAGGACAATTATTTCGCCTGGCAGGCGTTTGGCCGCCGGTACGCGAGCGGCGGACCGCTGCCGCCCTATCTGCAGCGCGGGAACTTCGACACGCTGCGCGCGCGGGCGTCGACCGTCGAGGTGCTCCATCGCTCGTTCACCGAGTATCTCGCGGGCGAAAATGCCGGATCGTGCGACGCGTTTGTCTTGCTGGATGCTCAGGACTGGATGACGGACGAACAGTTGACCGAACTTTGGACGGAGATCGTGCGGACGTCGAAGCCCGGCAGTCGCGTGATTTATCGCACAGCAGGCGAGGAGACTATTTTGCCGGGCCGCATCCCGGACGACTTGCTCAAGCGCTTCAGTTACGACGCCGCAGCCGGCCGTGAGATGACGACGCGGGATCGCTCGTCGATCTACGGCGGGTTCCACCTCTACGTCTTCCAGGGCTGAGGATTGTCCGCGATGGGGGCCTCTCCCGATGATCATGCCGACCACATGGACGGCATTTACCGCTATCAGCGTTATATTTATGACCTGACGCGGAAATTCTACCTGCTGGGGCGCGACCGCATGGTCGAGGGCTTACAGCCCCCGATCGAGGGAACTGTGCTCGAGGTTGGATGCGGGACCGGGCGCAACATTATTGTGGCCGCCAAACGCTATCCCAAGGCGACGTTTTACGGCTTTGATATCTCTCGGATGATGTTGGAGACCGCACAGGCCAATGTCGCGCGCGCTGGACTTGCGGATCGGGTCACGCTCGCACAGGGTGACGCGTCGGCGTTTTCATCGCG
>JBBRKD010000221.1:0-4415 GCA_038218255.1 Hyphomicrobiales bacterium
GGCTTTGGAGCCTGGGCCGTCGTCCTGCCAAAACTGCTGACAGCCCCGATCTGGGTCACTGGCATGCGCCGCGCGCAGTCTTGGCGTCCCGATCCCGCCGCAGGCTTCGCCTCGATGCGCCACCTGATGACGTTTGCCTCAGCTGTCATCGGCAGCGAGCTGTTGGTCGCCGCCCGCTACAACCTCGACAAGGTCATCGTCGGTGCCATGCTCGGCGTCGAAGCACTCGGCATCTACTATTTTGTCTTCAATGCGGGCGTTGGCTTCTCGCTTTCGCTCACTCAGGCACTCTCGGCCTCGGTCTATCCCCATCTGGCCGAAGTCGCCCGCGATCCCAAGGCCCTGCTCGCCCGCTACGATGGGCTGATCATCCGCGCGATCCTTCCGTGCGCATCCGTCATCGCTCTCCAGTCGGCGCTTGCGCTCCTTTATGTGCCGCTCGTTTTCGGCGCGCGCTGGGATGGGGTTGCCTGGCTCGTTGCCGTGCTGTGTGCGTCGGCCATCGTGAAGCCGCTGTTCGACAGCGCCTGTCAGTTGCTGCGTGTCCGCGGCCTCCCGCGCATCGAGCTTTATGCGTCGGCGACGCTGACCGCCCTGTCGCTGGCAGCCCTTGCCATCGGCCTGATGACGAACCTGGAAACCGGCATCGTCCAGTTGGCGATCGCCACTGCCCTCGTCCAGGCCGTGTTCGCGCTTGTTGTTCGCAGCCGCCTTGACCCCGCCACGAAATCCGATCGCGCGCACGCGCCGTCTGCCACCACCCCCGCTGGAGCCTGACCCATGTTGAAACTTGCCCACATGATCGAAACGATCGAGCTCGGTGGCGTTTTGCGCAACCTCGAAACGCTCATGGCCCATATGGGCGACGTCGAGCACCTGCGTTACGACGTGAACCCGCGCCGGCAGTTGCCGCCCGTCATCCCCGCTGATCAGGTCGTGGTCATCCATTTCACGGCGTCGTGGTCGAAGCTGCCGTTCCTCGCAGCGCTCCGCGCCATGCGCGGCAACGCGCCGATCGTGATCGTCGAGCACAGCTACACCGGCGCCTACGAGAAATACGTCATTCCCTCACCAGCCCGCTTCCGCACGATGCTCAAGCTTGTCTACGGGTTGTGCGACAGGGTCGTCGCCGTCTCGAACGGCCAGGGCGCGTGGTTGCGCGACCTTGGCGTCGTGGACGCAGCCAAGGTCGTGGTGATCCCATCGTCGACCTATTGCGGCGGCTACCTCGACATCCCCGCCCCCCTCAACGCACAACAGCGCAACGGCCCGCTCCGGTTAGCCGCATACGGCCGCTATCATGAGCAGAAGGGCTTTGGAAATCTCATCCACGCCATGCGCGAGGTCTCACCCGAGGTCGCAACCCTCACGCTTGCAGGGCTTGGCCCCTACACCGAGCGCTTGAAGGCACTCGCCGCCAATTTGCCCCATGTGACAGTCGGCGGCCCGACGTCGGACGTGACAGGTTTCCTGCGCGCCTGCGACGTGGTCGTGGTACCCTCACGCTGGGAAAGCTTTGGTCAGGTCGCCCTTGAAGCGCGCGCTGCAGCCCGCCCCATCATCTGCTCAGCGGTCGATGGTCTCGTCGAGCAGACCGGCAAAGACTGCGGCTGGCTGCTGCCTGAAGACGACGTGGCAGGTCTCGCCCGTGTGATCCACGAGGCGGCAAACGCCGATCTGACCCGCATGGGGCATGCCGCCCGCGTCTCAGCCGATGGCCATCTCGAGGCGAGCTTGAACACCTGGCGCAAGCTCGCTGGCGAACTTTCGCCCGCGCCCTCGGTCGCCACGACAAAGGCTGCTTGATCACAACCCCTCAAACACAAAACCCGGGTCGCGCATCCGTGCGAGCCGGGCCGCCGCTGCCCGCGCAAACCGCAGCGTCATAACCTTGCGGCGTGCCGCGGCCAGCGGATGGCTCGGCGCGTCGCGTTCAAAACTCCCGCCATGGCGGTCGGCGATGATGAGCCCGGTGTCGTCGGGCAGCAGAGCGCGTGGAAAATCCGTGGCAACGGCAAAGTACAGCCGGTCGCAATACGCCCGGTACTCTGGCCACTTGCCGTCGGCCCGAAAGTCCGCAACGCTCGATTTGATTTCGACGATGAGGATCGTGCCATCAGCACCGAGGCCGACCACATCCGCCCGCCGCCCGTCTGGCAACGGCAGCTCGCTCACGGTTGCCATGGCATAGCTTGCCAGCAGGCGCACCACCCCGCGTTGGATGGCGGCCGCTTGCGCCAGCGCGCCATCGGCTGGTTCCAGCCCCGCGTTGTCCACATGCAAACCGGGCAGGCCGGGGTTTGCGCTGCTGTCGTTTCGTTGGTCTGTCATGGTCTCGCCATTACCAGGTGAGAAGCGCTTGGGACGGCCATTCAACCAGACGGTTTAGCCAAGGTCATCGCCCGTGTTCAAATTTCTCCAACGCACGCCCGCGTCTGAGCAGCCTGCCGCCGCCCCAGCCCAGACTGAGGTATCGCCGACTGACGTCGCGGCGAACGAGGCATCCGCCTCTCCCGAAAAGGCGCCTGACGCGACGCCAGCCAACGTCCACGACCTGGCGGTCGCCCGCGCAGCGCTCTTGCCACCCCCCGGTGTGAGCCGATCCATCGATGACCACCCACCCGATGTAGAGCCATGGCGCGGTGTCCTCGGCCTTGACGCAGCGCGTGCCGCGTTGCGCCCGTTGACAACGGCGCGCCCTCGCTCCGCGTTTTTCATCGCAGCCCCCGCTTCCGCCGACCATGACGCCGCACTCCAAACTCTCATTCGCGAGGCAGCCCGCGCACTCCCGGTCACCGATGCCGTTGTCCTCGTCGGTACCTTCGGTCCTGGCGGCAGCGGCACGGGCGGCATACGCGATATTGCGCTGCCCCGTGGCGAGGCCCTGGCGTTCGCCGGCAGCGTCGCCGACGCAGTCGAAATGCTGAGCGTCACGCTCCCCGCAGCCTTCGCCAGCGACAGCGTCCAGGTTGCAATGCTGGCGCTTGATGAGGAACTGAGGTCCAGCCACGATCAGGCCCTCGATGCCTTGAAGCGCAAGGCGCAGGCCCAAAACATCGGCCTCCTGCGTACGCCGCAGGGTTACGCCGTGGCTCCCCTGCACGATGGCCGCATCGTAGCGTCCGACGTCTTCAAGGCCCTGCCGGAAAGCCTCAAGGCCGAGGTCGAGAACAAGCTGCAAACCTTCGAAACCGAACTCGGCGCGGTGCTCGCAAACCGCGCCGTTCTCCAGCAGGACCATAGCGTCCGCCGCCGCGATCTCTCAGCCGAGATCGCAGGGCTCGCGGTCCGTGCGGCGTTGAGCAAGGTCACGGCAGCCTTCAAGTCGCACCCAGCCGTCACCGGGTATTTGGACGCCCTGCGCGCCGATCTGATTGCAAACGCAGCCCTGTTCCTGACAGCCGCGCGGACGGCAGACGGTCAACCGCGCTCGCCTGCCGAATTGAGCCGCGACCCGCGCCTCGCCCGCTATGCCGTCGCTGTACTGCCAGCCGCTCAGCCCGATCCGGTGGCTTTCCCCGATGGCCTGGAGCGCGCCGATCTGTGCGGCGAACTGCGCCCAATGTCCCACGACGCGGCCGCCGTGCCTTCAGCGATCCGTGCGGGCGCTCTGACGATGGCCGCGCGCGGGTTCTTAGTGATCGAGGCCCGCGATCTGCTGTCCCAATACGCCGCGTGGCCCATCCTGAAACAAGCACTGAAGTCGGGAAGCGCAATCCCAGCCGACCGCGCGAGCGCCACCGGCCGCGCTTACGGCGTCACGGTGCCCGTCGAGGCCACTTTGATTGTTGTCGGCGAACCCGACGACTACCGCACATGGTGCCACATGGACCGCGACGTGACCCGCCTCGTGCGCCTGATCCGGGCGTTTGACGCAACCGTGCCCCTGACGCCCGACGTCGAGCGCGCCTTTTCCGGGCTCATTGCAGGCTGCGTCGCCGACGACGGGCTGCTCCCCCTCGATGCCACCGCGATCGCATCCCTTCAACACGACCGCACGACCAGCGTGGCCGGCGTCTCGCACCTCTCGACCGATACCGACGCCCTGCGCGATCTCATCGCAACCGCCAGTCAATCCGTGCGCGCGGCTGGCCGCGACACGGTCCGCGCCGCCGATGTTCTGGCCGCCGTCCAACGGCGCGACGATCGCACCGCCCAGACCGAGCGGGGCGCGCGCACATGATCGCCCACGTTGCTGAAGCCAGCGAGGATCGCGGTCGCGTCGTCGTGCGGCTCGGCGAACCTGCCCGCTCAAGCCCCGCCGTGCTCTCGGCCGCCGTCCACATGGCGCGCGCGTTTCAGTCCGAGATCGAGGGCTTGTTCATCGAAGACCCCGATGTGGCCAACGCGTGCGCCCATCCTTTTGTCCATGAAATCTCCCTGACGGGGGAACGCAAGCTGCCGCTGGAATTGGC
>JBBRKD010000222.1:0-4387 GCA_038218255.1 Hyphomicrobiales bacterium
TCGAGATGTTCTGACAGCGGCATAACCCACGGTCCGTCCAAGCTCGACAAGTTCGAAAGCGCCTTGCGATAATGGCCGTTCACAAACACGATACGCGGCGCGTCAAGGTCCATGTACGGGCCAAGCGCCACGATCAGGTCGGCGACCGTCAGCTTGGCATCGTCCACGATCGAAGGCTGAGCCGGCTCCTTCAGCACGGCCCGAAGATCGGTGTATTTCCAGGCTTCAATCCGGCGGTGGGGCAAGCCAAGATCATGGAACACGGTAATCGCGTCCCGCCGGAGCGCGTTCACGTCGGCCCCGCCCGGAAGGGTAGCAATCGCGCCCTGGAACTGCTCAGCCAACGTAAGTTCAGCTTTGGTTTTCATGATAGCGACAGTCATGGTCACGCAGCCTTGCCTTCAAATTCGACATAACCCGTCGATTCGAGCTCTTTCGCGAGCTCTTTGCCACCGGTTTTGGCAATGACTCCGTTGGCGAGCACATGAACCTTGTCGGGCACAATGTAATCGAGCAGGCGCTGATAGTGGGTGATCACGAGCATGGCACGCTCGGGTCCACGCAGCGCGTTCACGCCGTCAGACACAATGCGAAGCGCGTCGATATCAAGGCCAGAATCGGTTTCATCGAGCACGCAGAGGTTGGGCTCCAGCATGGCCATTTGGAGAATTTCCGAGCGCTTCTTTTCGCCACCCGAAAAACCGACATTTACGGGCCGCTTGAGCATTTCGTATTCGATGTTGAGCCCGGCAGCTTTCTCGCGCACGATCTTCATGAATTCGGGCGTTGTATATTCAGCTTGATTGCGCTTTTTGCGAACGGCATTGGCCGCCGTCCGAAGGAACGTGAGCCCCGCAACACCAGGTATTTCCATCGGATACTGGAAGGCAAGAAATACGCCCTTGGCCGCGCGTTCGTGCGGCGCCAGCTCCAACAGGCTTTCGCCATTCCACAAGATGTCGCCTTCGGTCACTTCATAGTCCGAGCGGCCAGCAAGCACATAGGCGAGCGTGGATTTTCCAGCCCCGTTCGGCCCCATAATTGCGTGGACTTCGCCCTTGGGCACCGTGAGGTTCAACCCCTTGAGGATCACCTTCTCATCGTCGGCGATCTTCACGTGCAGGTTCTTGATTTCAAGCATTACGTCCGACCTTTTAAAAATTACGCTCGGCATGGGTGCGTTCGATGAGCGCGTCTTTTCAGCGTTTCGCCATCATCTCAGCGATAATCCTGGGTAGTGCATTCACCTTGGCGTCCAGACCCTAGACGGTCTGATTTAAGGCCCCAAGCTGGGCCTGCATCAGCGTTTTCATGCCCGCGAACTGCTTATCAATGTCATCGAAGCGCGCATGCATGTAGAATTGAACGTCGCGAAGCTGCCCACTGATGAATTCGAATTGACCCGCCTGCTGCGCGGGCTTTGTTTCGGCGGGATCGACCCGGCGTTTCAAGCCACCAAATTCGCGAGTAAGATTTTCGAGCAAGATGCAGTCCTCCATCACCTGCTCCTGACTTAACCCACACTGCCTTCCAGACTGATCCCGATCAGCTTTTGCGTTTCGGCCATGAACTCCATCGGCAGATGCTGGAGCACGTCGCGCACGAACCCGTTGACGACAAGCGCCACGGCCTCTTCCTGGCTGAGGCCGCGCTGCATGCAATAAAACAGCGTATCTTCGCTGATTTTGGAGGTGGTTGCTTCGTGTTCGAAATGCGCTGACGAGGTTTTCGCTTCGATATAGGGCACCGTATGCGCCCCACACGTATCGCCGATCAGCAAGCTGTCGCAGTTGGTGAAATTGCGCGCATTCGTGGCCTTGCGATGCGCCGACACGAGGCCGCGATAGGTGTTCTGCGAGAACCCGGCTGCGATCCCCTTTGAGATGATCCGGCTCGACGTGTTCTTGCCGAGATGGATCATCTTGGTGCCGCTATCGACCTGCTGATGACCGTTGGAGATTGCGATCGAATAGAACTCACCGCGCGAATTGTCTCCGCGCAGAATGCAGCTTGGATATTTCCAGGTGATCGCCGAGCCAGTTTCCACCTGCGTCCACGAGATTTTGGAATTGACGCCCCGGCAATCGCCACGCTTGGTGACAAAGTTGTAGATTCCGCCTTTGCCGTTTTTGTCGCCCGGATACCAGTTTTGAACCGTCGAGTATTTGATTTCAGCGTCATCCAGCGCGATCAACTCCACGCACGCCGCATGCAGTTGGTTTTCATCCCGCATCGGCGCGGTGCAGCCTTCGAGGTACGACACATAGCTGCCCTTGTCGGCGATGATGAGTGTCCGCTCGAACTGACCGGTTTCCTTGTCGTTCATCCGGAACTGGGTCGAAAGCTCCATCGGGCAGCGCACGCCTGGGGGCACGTAAACGAACGACCCATCCGAGAACACGGCCGAATTCAACGCGGCATAATAATTGTCCGACTGCGGGATGACCGAGCCCAGATATTTGCGCACCAATTCTGGATGGTTGCGAAGGGCTTCTGAGATCGAGCAGAAGATCACGCCAGCCTTGGCCAATTCGGCCTTGAAGGTCGTTGCGACCGACACGCTGTCGAAAATGGCATCGACGGCGACCGGCTTGGCGCCTGTTAACTTCACGCCAGCCAGGATCTTCTGCTCGGTGAGCGGAATGCCGAGCTTTTCGTACGTCGCGAGGATTTCAGGATCGACCTGATCGAGACTGTCGTATTTTTCCTTCGATCGAGGCGCCGAGTAATAATAGAAGTCCTGAAAATCGATCGGCGGATAGTTGACCTTGGCCCATGTCGGCGGGGTCATGACCTTCCAGCGCGAGAAGCTGTCAAGCCGCCAATCGAGCATCCACTGTGGCTCGTCCTTCTTGGCTGAAATGAACCGCACGATGTCTTCGTTCAGACCCTTTGGGGCCCGATCGGCTTCGATGTTGGTTTCAAACCCATACTTGTATTGGTCAACATCTACGGTCTTGACCCTATCGATGGTTTCCTGAACTGCGGCCATAACGCTAGTCTCCTGTCAGTGCGGCGGCATGACTTGCCCGCCCGCTCGAAGTCAAATGGATCGGCGCGGCGGGCGCGAAAGTCTCGCGCTTTGGATGTTTCCCCGCGTGCAGTTGTTGCCAAGCCGCCAGAAACGACCCGACGTCGGCCAACGTCGAACTGGGGCCAAGGCTGACGCGAATGGCTCCCCGGGCCGCGTCCTGATCAACACCCATCGCGGACAAGACATGGCTTAGGCCAACTTTCCCCGACGAACACGCCGACCCCGCGCTCACCGCAAAGCCTGCAACATCGAGCTTAATCACCAAAATCTCCGACGCCGCCCCCGCAAGGCCGACGCAGGTCGTGTTAGCCACCCGTTCACACTGCTGTCCAAATACTACGGCCTGCGGCGTGACCTGGAGCACGCCCCGCTCTAACCGGTCGCGCAACTGTGCTATGCGTTGAAACGCGCCCAGCTCCTTCAATGCGACTTCGGCTGCAGCGCCAAAGCCCGCGATGGCCGCGACGCTTTCCGTACCAGCCCGACGCCGTCGCTCCTGCCCACCACCCGTCAAAAGCGGCGCAAATGCCGAACCCTCACGAACCACGAGGGCACCGATTCCCTTGGGCCCACCGATCTTGTGAGCCGACAGTGCGAGCGTATCGACGCCGAGCGCACCGACATCGATCGGAATGCGTCCGGCCGCCTGCACCGCGTCCGTATGGCAGACAATTCCATGCTCACGGGCAAAGGCTGCGGCCTCGGCCACAGGCTGGATCGCACCCGTTTCGTTGTTCACAAGTTGCAGTGCAACAAGCGTTCGATCGAGCGTTCCCGACATGGCCAGGACCGTCTGCGCAAATGCGGCGACATTAACGACGCCATCGGCGCTCACCGGCATCGGGATGTGCCTTGCTCCCGAGGCGCGGATCGGAGCCAACACGCTGTCATGCTCGATGCCAGCCGCAAAGACTTGCTCCCATCCCCGCGACAAGACGCTCACATTGGCTTCTGTCGCCCCGCTCATGAAGATGACGTTGGCTGGCCGCGCCCCGACAAGCGCCGCTACGTTTTCGCGCGCGTTTTCGATGACACCGCGCAGTCGACGGCCTTCGGCGTGAACCGACGAGGGGTTTCCATCGAGATCGAGGACCCGCAGCATGGCGTCGCGCGCGCTCGGCACGAGCGGCGCGGAAGCGTTGTAATCAAAATACGTGCGCGAGGTCGCCAAAACTGAGCCTGTTCTCATCCACGGCACTGACCTCGCGGCCAAAGCGCCCTACGATTGAAGGCAAGGCTTGCAGTTGTCACCCAGGTGTGTGCTACACGACGGGCGCGACTTGCGGCCTTGCTTCTTTCGAATGCTTCTAAACTAGAATGACTATGGAAACCAAGCCACGCTAAGTCAAGGAT
>JBBRKD010000223.1:0-4384 GCA_038218255.1 Hyphomicrobiales bacterium
TCCTTCACAAACACGCTGGCTTCGCCGACTTCGAGTTCCTCGACGACGAACTTGCGCAGTTTGTCGGGCATTTTGTTTTCGAGTTCGAGCCGGATGACGACGCCCCGTCGACGCCGCTTCAGCGCGGTTTCGAACGAGCGCACGAGATCTTCGGCCTCTTCTTCCATCTCAATATCGCTGTCGCGCAGCACGCGGAACGCGCCCTGGCTCTTAACTTCGCACCCAGGAAACAGCGTCGGAATAAACAGCCCGATGACCGTTTCGAGCTGCACGAAACGCAAGTCGGCGTCGTCCGTTCCCGGTGCGCGCAGGCGGATGAACCGTTCGATCTGGCCCGGAATCGGGATGAGGCCGTTCATGACCCTGCCGTCCCGCTTGCGCTTCATTTCGACCGCAAGCGTCAGCCCCTTGTTAAGGATGAACGGGAAGGGATGGGCAGGATCGACGGCGATGGGTGTCAGGATCGGGAACACGTGCGTGAGGAAGAGCCCCTCAAGCCACGTCAGTTCGGCCGCCCGCAAGCCATCCGCCGCGACGATCGTGATCCCAACGGCTGCGAGGTCGCCTTTCAGCGTCTCCCAGCTCGCCTGTTTCTCGGCGACGAGACCTGCGACGAAGCGGTTGATTTCGGTCAACTGTTGGGCCGGCGTCAACCCGTCCTGGCTCGCCGTCGTCACCCCGGCTGCGACCTGCCCATAGAGGCCTGCCGCGCGCACCATGTAGAATTCGTCGAGGTTTGACGCTGAGATCGACAAGAACCGCAGCCGTTCGAGGACCGGATGGTTCGGGTTTTGCGATTCCTCCAGCACGCGCCGGTTGAACTGCAGCCACGAGAGTTCCCGATTGTAGTACCGGGCCGGGCCGGTCGGCGGATTGATCCCGAGCGGCTTGGTCGTCGATTTGGTTCGGGTCGGGGCACGCGTCGTCGGGGCCATGGAGCAGATCCGGTTGCAAGGGCGGCACGCGGCCACCAACATCTCATGCGACATCTTGTGATCGGCCCAGCCGATTGCAACGCCGTGATCGCGTGGTCGACCGGCTTACATCTTCCCCTTCACTTCGCGGATCTTGCGAAGCTGCCAAGTGGTGACGCGATTGGGCACGCGGCCGAACACGGCGCTGGCGTGGGCAAGAATGCCGAGGCCCCATCCCAGGAACGGCCACTGCACCCACCACTCAGGACCCGACGAGATATCGATGACAAACAGGCCCGCGATCACCAGCGTGAACACGAGGAGATGGATGTAGAAGCCGGTCACAGCCGCCACGTGGCGCTGGGCGCGCTTGAGTTTTTCGTGCTCGGTCATCGGTGTCGGGTCCTGACATTGCGAGCGTGGCTCGGCGGGGCTATCGGTGAGGATTAGTGGACAAATTCGCATGAAGCGTCGTGCGCATCAAGCGTCGCGATCGCAAGACTGCGTGAAGCTCGATCGCAGGTCTAAGGCACCAGAGTCACTCGGTCTCATCCTTGGGGTTAAACTCTATCGCCAGCGCGTCTGCCGCCATGGCGCGGGTCACTTTGCGTTGCCGCGCCAGTGACAGGGCATCCACGCGGGCAACGACGGCGCCAGCGGCTGCCATCGAGCGGTCCATATGGGTCAAAAGATAGCTGATCACAGCAGGCTCAACGCTGAGTTGCCGGTCCGCAAATAGCTTCACAAGGACGGCACCGATCAAGCCATCGTCAGGTGGTTCGATCGTGATCACAGGGGTCGCTCGCAGCCGCGAGCGCAGATCGGGTAACGCAATGTCAAGGTCGCCGGGGGCAACGCGGGAGGTCATCAGTAGGGTGCGTTTGAGTTCTAGCGCTTGATTGAGAAGATGGAACAGAACCCGGTCTGAGCCGATCCCGCGATCGATGTCTTCAACCAGCAGGGCCATCGTACTCTCGGGCGTGAAAGGCTCGGGCGTGAACGGGCGGATCGCGGTCTCGTCGAGCTCGCGTGCGATGAGGCGCGGCGCGGCCGTGCGCTGAGCCCAAACGGCCGCTAGATGGCTTTTGCCGGAGGATTGCGGTCCCACGAGCACGATACAGGGATGAGGCCAGTGCGGCCAACTGGCGAGGACATCGACCGCGGCGCGGTTCGACGTCGATGTCAGAAAATCTCCCTCCCCGCTGGCGGCCTGCACGGGAAGATCGAACACGAGCTGGCGCGGGGATTGAGTCACCGCGAAACCCCTCTCCCCCGGTAGAAATCGCTGTCGAGATAAAGTTGGAGCATATGGCGCACGAGCACACCGCAGGCGGCCGTCACGGGTACAGCGACGAGAATGCCCACGAAGCCGAACAAATAACTAAAGACGATCAAGGCAAACAGGAGCCAAACCGGATGTAGCCCGATGCGAGACCCCACAATCGCTGGCGACAGGAAGGCCGCGTCGAGAACCTGGCCGACGAGAAACACGGTCACAACGAGCGTGATTGGGGTCGTTTGCGGCCAGAATTGGACGATGGCCAAAGCAACCGACACAAGCAGCCCGAGCGCCCAGCCGACGAACGGAACAAAGCCTGCGATGCCCGTCGCAATGCCGACCAGCAACCCGTACTCAAGTCCGACAATCGAGAGCGAGAGGCCATAATAGACCGCAAGCATGAGGCACACGACGCCTTGTCCGCGAATGAAAGCAGAGTTCGCGCTGTCGATCTCGCCAGCGAGCCTGCGTATGGTTGGCGCCTGATCGCGCGGTAGCCAGCCGTTGATTTTGTCGAGCATCGGATGCCAATCGACCAGCACGTAGAAAGCAACCAGCGGCGTGATCAGCAGCAGCGACAGGAAGTTAAAGATCGGTCGCACCTGATCAATGAGCGATTTGGCGGCTGACCCTGCGAACACGCCGAGGTTGTCGTGAAAATAGGCCATCATGCGATCAAGGGTGGCTGAAAATGCCGGAAACCGGGGGCCGAGCTGTTCGCGGGCCATGGTCTCGATGACGGTACGCAGCTGCTTCACCTGCTCAGGAAGGGCGATGGCGAGCTTCTGCGCCTGCGTAAAAAGCAGCGGCGCGACGATGACCAACAAAACGGTGATGAGGGCGATGAGCAGCGCGAGGATAATGGCCGACGCCAGCGTGCGCGAAAGCCGCGCGGCAACCAGGCGATCAACGATAGGGTTCAGCGCATAGGCGATGATAATGCCGACGATGAACGGCAGCAACACGTCGCGCAAAGCGCCGACGACGAGCACCATGCCGATCAGTGCCGCGAGCCAAAAATAAACGTGCCGTTCCATTCGCATGTGAGGACGATCCACAGGTGTTGCGCGAAAAGCGCGTTAGACCGGTCGCATGGGCTCCGACATATGACGGAACCAGCTGCGAAGATAGCTCGCGAGTGAGACAGCCGTGAACACTGCAGCGATCCAGATCAGCACGATCCTCAGGTCGCCCAAACCCAGCCGGAAGCCGTCGTCAGCGAGCACCGTGCCCGCGAGCACGATCTGGGCCACCGTGTTGGCTTTGCTGACAATATGCGGCTGGATCAGAACCGGGTTGTCCATGACCCAGGACAGCAGCACCGCCGTGACAATCAGCACATCGCGCGAGACGACGGCGATGACCAGCCAAACGGGGAGCGCGCCGTTGATGCCGAGCGTAACGAAAATACACACGATCAGCGACTTGTCGGCGAGTGGATCGAGGTAGGCGCCGAGCTCCGTTTCCATGTGATAGCGCTTGGCGATATAGCCATCGGCCGCATCCGAAATGCCAGCCAAGAGGAACGCAACAAACGCTGCCTGAGTATAGCCCGAGACGATCAGCCATATGATGAACGGAACCATCAACAGCCGAGCGACCGTGATCATGTTGGGAACGCTCAAGCGGGACGATCCTTAATTGAAAGCGCCCCGAGCTTAGTTCGGTCGCGTGCGTCCGGCAAGACGGCCGAGCCAATGCGGCGCGACGGCAGTGCCGGGACGTCAAACAAAACAGATACTTACGCGAGCCTCGAACGATCCAGCTGGCGCACGCGCCTAGAACGTGGATCGCACGACGAGCTGGCCCGCGATCGGCACGAGGGTCAGGCCCTGCGAGGCAAGCGCGTCCGATAGGCCTTGCTGGCCGCCGCCATGGCGCAAATTCACCTCCGCCGACCGGTTCGAGACCGAGCCCACGGCCACGTCGAAAGCACCGTCGGTGTCGAGCAGCTTGGCCCGCATCGCGTTCCATTCGGCCAGCGTTGCGAACTCGACAATCAGCTGGATCCCGTTGCCCTCTGAGACGTCGACGCCGCCGATGGCGCCAGATTTGGCAGCCTTCCAACGCCCCTCAAGGATGCCGAGCGATACGACGGAAGCGAGTTCGGCGGAATAGGCGGTGTCCCCGCCTGAAATGCGGTAGCTGCGGACGAGCTTAAGCGGGCCGCTCCCATCGGTTCCAGCAAGCG
>JBBRKD010000224.1:0-4380 GCA_038218255.1 Hyphomicrobiales bacterium
CGGGCCGGGCATGGTCGAGCGGTTTGCCACACAGCGCGTGCGTTCAACCGATATCACGGCGACGGGGGGTAACTGGCAGCTGCTCAGTGGCGAGGACAACTGATCGATTCGCTTGTGCTTTATGCGATGGTGGCGAGGGCAGCCCTGAGGGCGGAAGCGTTTGCTACGAGAATTTCAGGTTTTTCCATCACGCCCGCGTGCGGCCTCAAAGGGATGCCTTCGAAGCGTGGAATGACGTGAAAATGCAGGTGAAAGACCGATTGCCCACCGGCCGCCTCGTTAAACTGCATCACCGAGATGCCATCGGCGGCAAAAGCTGATTTCGCCGCGCGCGCGATCCGTTGAACCATGGCGATCACGGACGCGAGCGTTGCCGGATCGGCGTCCAAGAGATTGCGGCTCGCCGCACGCGGCACAACGAGCGTATGACCCAGCGATTGCGGCATCACATCCATGAAGGCGACCGCATGGACGTCTTCGAGCACCCGATGGCATGGGATGTCGCCACGCAGGATTTTTGCAAACACGTTGTCGACGTCATAGGTGATGGGGATCATGGGCGGCCGCGCCTTGTTTTGTCGGGTGCGCCTGATGTGCATGAGCGGGGGGCGCGCTGCAAGCCCTGCCGCAACTGGCCCGCTTCTGCGCTATGCTGCAGAATTGCAACTTGAGCGAGCTTTCGCATATTTCCGCCATGTGCGGGAAAGTGTTGTCATCAAATCATGTGGACTGTCGTATAATGACTTGCAGGTGGGCGGCTCGGATTGCGTTGGCAGGCACAGAGGCAGCGAAAACAATGACGATCATTCAATGCGTTAGGACCACGGCGCTGATGTTGGGGCTGACACTTGCGGTTGTCGGCGCGCCCACATGGTCAGCGCTGGCCGATACAAATATCGTCGGCGCATGGAGCGGAAGCGGGTCGCTGGTTTTGCCGTCGGGTGCGACGGAACGCGCGAAATGTAAGGTGTCGTTCAATAAGTCGGGCGGCAAGTCTTACGGCATGAATGCGGTGTGCGCGTCGAGCTCGGCCAAGGTTGCGCAGACGGCGATGTTGGCCCAGGTCGGGCCCAACAGGTATGTCGGCGAGTTCACCAACGCGGAATTCGGCGTGACGGGTACGATCAGCCTGACGGTGAACGGGTCGAATCTGAGCGCCAACCTTCAAGGCGGTGGTGGTTCGGCGGTTTTTAACCTGATCCGCTGATCGACGTACTGACCCCGTTCCGGTGTTAGCCGCTGTTTGCGTGATCAGTCCTGATCGTCTTCGCGGGGATCTGGCTCGCCTGACTTCCTGTAGGGGGCTGCATCCGTGTAGTGCGTTGCGGCCTCATCGACGGCCTCGCGCTCGTCGATGAGATAGCGCTCGATGGCCTTGCGGAACCCTCCATCACGGACCCAGTGCGATGAATACGTCGTGGTGGGCATGTACCCACGGGCGAGCTTGTGTTCGCCCTGTGCGCCAGCCTCGACGCGGGCGAGGCCGTGCGCGATGGCGTAGTCGATCGCCTGATAGTAGCAGAGTTCAAAATGCAGGCAGGGGTGCTGTTCAAGCGCGCCCCAATAGCGGCCGTACAGGCAGTCTCCGCCGATGAAGTTGAGTGCGCCAGCGATCGGCTTGCCCTCGCGAGACGCCAAGATCAGCAGACAGCGCTCGCTGAGCGTTGAACCAAACTGCGCGAAGCTTTCACGTTTGAGATAGGGCTGCCCCCACTTGCGGCTGCCGGTGTCGAGGTAGAACGCGTACATCGCGTCCCAGTGGGCCTCCGTGATTTCCGAGCCGATAAGATGCGTGATTTCAATGCCCGAACTCAGGGCCTGCTCGCGCTCCTTGCGCACGCTTTTGCGTTTGCGGGACGCAAACGTCGCCAGAAAATCGTCAAACGTTGCAAAGCCCTGGTTGTGCCAGTGGAATTGCTGGCCGGTGCGCAACAGAAACCCCAGTTTTTCAAGTCGCCGCGCCGCAGCCTCGTCGATAAATGTCAGATGCAGAGACGACACGTCGATTTGCTGGGCAAACGACACGAGAGCTGCGGCGAGATGGGTTTCGCGGGCGTCGCGGTCGGGGCCCGGCGCGACCAACAAGCGCGGCCCTGGCACCGGCGAGAACGGCACGGCGACCTGGAGCTTGGGGTAATATCGCCCCCCGGCCCGCTGATAGGCATCCGCCCAGGCATGATCGAACACATACTCGCCCTGGCTATTGGATTTTAGATAGCACGGCGCGGCAGCAACGAGTGTTCCGGCCGCATCTTCGAGCAGTACATGCTGGGGCCGCCATCCCGATCGGCCACCCACGGCACCCGATTGTTCGAGGCTTGTCAAAAAGGCATGGGAAACGAACGGGTTATGGGTCTTGGGATCAGGGTTGGCGCAGGCATCCCAGGCCGACGCTCCGATGCCAGCGAGGGTCTCAGTCGTCCGCGCGACCAGCCCCGTGTCGTCATGCGCCGCGCCGTCGTCTGCCATGGGTTCACCTCACTCGCTTCCAGCTTTCGATACGTGCTTGTCGCGGCAAAGATCAGGCAGTGCGTCGAATGGATGGATGGTGAATGGTTCTGGAAAGGGCGTCTCGGATTTCCTATACTCTGGCTGCGGGGCAGGGAACCGCGAGCCAGCGAGGAGTGAGCTAATGACACGTGCGTTGGGCTTGGCGGTCGCGATGGCTGTTGCACTTTCGTTGGCCTCACCCTTGGCGGCCAAAGAGCCCGAAGACGGCGTGAAGGTCGGCCGGATGTCGATCCTGCGCAACCTCGTTTCGGAAGAGGGCCTCGAACAGCAGGCGGGCCTGCAATACGAGGCTTTGACGCGCAAGGCGTTCCAGGAGCGCGCCCTGTTGGGGCCAGATCATCCCACGATGCGTCGGGTGCAGAAGATTACCGACGACCTGCTGCCGCATTCGGTGAAGTTCAATGAACGTGCCAAGACCTGGAAGTGGGAGGTCAAGGTCATCAACTCGCCCACGATCAACGCATTCTGCATGCCGGGCGGCAAGATGGTGATGTTCACAGGCATCATCGACAAGCTCAAAATGACCGATGATGAGATTGCTCTCGTCATGGGTCACGAGATTGCGCACGCGCTGCGTGAGCATTCACGCGCACGGGCCGCCAAGGGGACGATCACGAATGTCGGCGCAATCGCGATTTCGATTTTGACCGGCTCGAACGCTGCGGGTCAGTTGGCGTCAGTCGGCGGCGATCTCTTAGGGCGCAAATTCAGCCGCAATGATGAGACGGAAGCCGATCTCGTGGGCATGGAACTGGCCGCGCGCGCCGGATACGATCCGCGCCAGGGTGTTCAATTGTGGGAGAAGATGGGCGCAGCATCAAAGGGTGCGCCGCCGCAATGGCTCTCGACCCACCCATCGGGAGCGACCCGCATTCAGACGTTCAAGGATAACCTGAAGTTCGTGATGCCGCTGTATGAGAAGGCCAAGCGGGGTTAGGCTCATATGTTGCGGGGCGGGGGCCGTGCGGGGCGGGGGCGGTGGGTCGGGTGGTTAACCGCCTAATGAGCGACCGTGGACAGTCGGTGCGCCATAGGCTACATCCCGACGCTTTCCTATCGCCCCAACGCTTCAAGGATCGCCGACGATGACCATGATGTCCGACAACAAGCGCCGCAAGATCGTCGCCAAGCAGCGCAAACTGCGCAACGCCACGAACCGCGCCGCCAAGATCGCCAAGCGCGAGCGCAACAAGCCGGCTGCCAAGAGCGCGTAGGCCGCACACTTGCCCCCCGCTGAGGGCGATCGTATCTTGGTCAAATGGCCATCTCTCACCTTGCCAGTCATCACTGACCGTGCCAGCGTGTCGCAGCACTAAAGTGCAACGGCAGCAACGGGAGCGCGGCGATGAACGAGCAGGTCAAATCCGAGTTCTTTCACGGGGCCTGCCCGCACGACTGCCCCGATACCTGCGCGATGGACTACGAGGTGAAGGGCGGAAAGCTCGTCAACGTCACCGGCAAGAAGAACCACCCCATCACGCGCGGGGGCCTGTGCGTGAAACTCAAAGACTTTCACGACCATCACGCCAACCCTGATCGCCTGATGTATCCGCTGCGGCGCGTGGGTCCCAAGGGCACCGGGCCCAACGGCGGCAACACGTTTGAGCGCATCACCTGGGATCAGGCCATTTCCGAAATCGGTACGCGCTGGCGCGAAATTATCGCGACGCACGGGTCGCAGGCCATCATGCCTCAGAGTTATCTTGGCAACATGGGGCTCGTGCAGGGCATTAACTCGGGCGATCCGTTCTTCAACCGGCTCGGCACCACGGTCAACGAGAAAACCTACTGCACTTCGGGCTCCTCGACCGCCTGGCTCATGACGTATGGACCGACCGGCGGCGTCGACCCGGAAAGCTTCGTGCACTG
>JBBRKD010000225.1:0-4335 GCA_038218255.1 Hyphomicrobiales bacterium
TCAGTGTTTTTGGCGGCACCCCTCGGGGTGCCGCCTTTTTTGTTGTCCGATCGTATTAACCATGAGGCGCGCGCCAGCATGCCGCTGCCGCCTTGCTAACGCCGTCGGCTGATCCTATTCCTTTGTTGGCCGGCCGGATGGCGCGGCGCTATGGGCCCCCCATGTTTCTCTGGATCAGTTTTGCCTTTCTCGCTGCGGCCGTCGCAACGCTGCTGCTGCGGTCGTCCCAAACCGAAACGCCGCGAGAGCCATCAAACCCCGACCTCGCCGTTTATCGCGACCAGCTCGCCGAACTCGACGCGGAAGTCGCGCGCGGTGCGATCGATCCCGCGCTTCAGGCGACGGCGCGAGCCGAGATCGCTCGCCGTTTGATGAAGGCCGCCGACGCGGCTACCGCACCCGCGTCCGCCCGGCCAGCCATGGTGTCTGCCGATCGCGTGTTGGCCGCTGCAGCACTTGTCGTTCCACTCGCAAGCTTGGCGCTGTACCTTGTTGTTGGTCAACCATCGCTGCCTGGTCGACCACTGGCTGCCCGGCTTGCCGAACCCGCCGACATTGCGTCACCAACCGACCTCATCGCGAAGGTCGAAGCCCGCTTGCGGGACAAGCCCGATGATGGCCAGGGCTGGGCGGTCCTCGCGCCGATATATCTCGCCCAAGGCCGCGCGTTTGATGCGACCGATGCGTACGTCCGCGCGATCAAACTCGTCGGCGAAACACCCGACCGTCTCGCAGGCCTCGCCAAGGCCCATGTTCTGGCCGGCAACGGGATCGTCAATGACGCCGCCCGAAAAGCCTATGAGCGTCTCGCAACCCTCGATCCCACCCGGATCGAAGCCCGCTTCTGGCTCGCCGTCGCCGAAGAACAGAACGGTCGCCCAGACGTCGCCGCGAACGCCTACCGCGCGATGCTCGCAACCGCACCAGCTGACGCACCTTGGAAATCAGCGGTGGAAGAGCGGCTCAAGGCCGTCACCGACCTCAAGGCCGGGCCGCCCACGCCTGCAAGCGTGCCACCATCAGGCATCACGCCTCCGGTGCTGTCATCGGCTGCCGGGCCAGTCGATGGACAGAAATCAGGTCCGAGCCCTGCCGAATTTGTCGCTGCAGCGCAAAAGCTCCCACCCGAGATGCGCGAACAAATGATCGGGCGCATGATCACAAAGGCAACCGACGCCGTGAAGCAAAACCCGAAGGATGTGAGCGCATGGTCGCGCGTCGTCACAGGGCAAACCGCGCTTGGCAAACCTAGCGAAGCGAAATCCGCGTTGAAAGACGCACGTGGGGCAGTTGCTGGTGATACGTCCGCCCTGTCAGAACTTGATGCGCTCGCCAAAACCCTCGGCCTCGCGTCCTGATCTGGTCACGCCGCATCCCCGTCGCGCCGTCGAAAGCCCGCCATGACACGTAAGCAACGCCGAACCGCCCTGATCGCCACCTGCCTCCTGGTGCTAGCAAGCGCGGGCGGTCTCGTTCTGTATGCGTTGTCTGATAAGATCACATATTTCCGCACGCCCAGCGACATCGCCGAGCAAAAGGTCAAGGCTGGCCAACGATTTAGGCTCGGCGGCCTCGTCGCCCAAGGTTCGGTGAAGCGCGGTGGCGGGACGCAAGTCGAGTTCGCCGTCACCGACACGTTAAAATCTCAGATCGTCACCTATCAGGGCGTCCTCCCAGACCTGTTCCGCGAGGGGCAAGGGATTGTCACCGAAGGTATCCTCGACCCTAAGGGCGTCTTCGTTGCCGATACCGTGCTCGCCAAGCACGATGAGAACTACATGCCGCCTGATGTCGCTAAGGGCCTCAAAGACCGCGGCGTCAAACTCGGCCCGTCGGCTGAGCATAAGCCCGCAAATGCTGCTGCCGCTTCAGGCTCTGCGCCCCTCGCTACCAAGCCTGCAGAGTCCACCGGCAGCGCGTATTGAATATGGCCGACCAACCGTGCTCAAATCCTGTGCCGATCGCCCCGCGTACTTCTGTTGACGTTAAGATTTTCGGAGCCATCTCGTGATCGTCGAATTTGGACATTTCGCCCTGATCCTTGCGCTCGTGGTCGCCATCTTCCAGATGGTGGTCCCAGCCTACGGCGCGCGCGTCGGGGATGTCCGGCTTATGGCGGCCGGTGATACGGCGGCCGTCCTCCAGGTCGGGCTGATCGCGCTGTCGTTTGCAGCCCTCACCCATGCGTACATCGTCTCAGATTTCTCGGTGCTGAACGTCGCGCAGAACTCGCATTCGACAAAGCCGCTGCTCTACAAAATCTCAGGCGTCTGGGGCAACCACGAAGGCTCGATGCTGCTCTGGGTGTTTATCCTGGCGATCTTTGGCGCAGCGGTCGCCGTCTTTGGGCAAAACCTGCCACTGACTCTCAAGGCCAATGTTCTCGCGGTGCAGGCGTCCATTGCGGTCGCCTTCTCGCTGTTCATCGTCCTCACATCCAACCCGTTCATGCGGCTTGTGCCAGCACCCGCCGACGGTAAGGGACTCAATCCGATCCTGCAGGACCCGGCCTTGGCCTTCCATCCGCCCTTCCTTTACATGGGCTATGTCGGCTTCTCGATGGCGTTCTCGTTTGCGATCGCAGCGCTGCTCGAAGGTCGCACGAATGCCGCCTGGGCGCGCTGGGTCCGTCCGTGGACGCTCGCTGCCTGGATGTGCCTCACCATCGGAATCGCAATGGGGTCGTGGTGGGCCTACTATGAACTCGGCTGGGGTGGCTGGTGGTTCTGGGACCCGGTCGAGAACGCGTCGTTCATGCCCTGGCTTGCCGGCACGGCTCTGCTCCATTCAGCCCTGGTCATGGAAAAGCGCGACAGCCTGAAGGTGTGGACCATTCTTCTCGCCATTCTGACGTTCTCGCTCTCGCTCATGGGCACATTTCTCGTTCGGTCGGGCGTACTCTCGTCGGTCCATGCCTTTGCTGTCGATCCCGAACGCGGCGTCTTCGTGCTCGCGATCATGATCTTTTTCACCGGGGGGGGGCTCGCGCTTTTTGCCTTACGTGCGCGTGATCTGCGCCAGGGGGGACCGTTTGCGCCCGTCTCGCGTGAAGGGGGGCTCGTCCTCAACAACATCCTGCTCACCACGGCATGTGCAGTTGTCTTCATCGGCACGCTCTACCCTCTCGCGCTGGAAGCGGTCACGAGCGAGAAGATTTCGGTTGGTGCCCCCTATTTTAACATGACGTTTCTGCCATTGATGGCCCCATTGCTCATCGCGTTGCCGTTTGGTCCCTTTCTGGCCTGGAAGCGCGGCGATCTCGTTGCCGCGTCGCAGCTGCTCAAAGTCGCGGCAGTACTTGCTCTGGCTGTCGTCCTCGTCGCATTCGCCTACGCTGGCAAAGGCGTTTGGCTCGCGCCGTTCGGTCTTGGCATTGGCGCGTGGGTCATGGCTGGCGCGCTGACGGAACTGGCATATAAAATTAAGCTCGGCACCGCGTCGCGCCAGGAGAGCCTACGACGGCTCGTCAACCAGCCGCGCTCAGTTTTCGGCACCACGCTGGCCCATTTTGGCGTCGGCTTGATGACCATCGGCGTCGTCGCGACCAGCGCCTATCAGTCCGAGCACATCCTCGTCTTAAAGCCCGGCCAATCGACGGAAATCGCTGGCTACAAACTGACGTTCAAAGGTCTGCTGACGGGAAAGGGGTCGAACTACGTCGAGCAGTCCGGCCAGTTCGATGTGACACGCGGCGGCGAGCCGGTCGCGCTGCTGCTGCCCTCCAAGCGGATTTACGACAGCCCGCCGCAGCCGACGACGGAAGCGGGCATCCATGCCTCGTGGCGCGGCGATCTCTACACCGTTCTGGGGGACGCACAGCCAGACGGTGGATATTCCGTCCGGCTCTATTTCCATCCGTTCGTCCGCTTCATCTGGATTGGGGCGCTGATCATGTTCATCGGTGGGGCGTTCTCGCTGTCTGATCGCCGCTTGCGCGTCGGCGCGCCCGCCGGCAGCCGTCGCAAGCCATCAGCCGTGCCTGCAGAGTAGTGGCGATGGGCGCACTCATGCTCGTTCGCATCGGCTGCGCTGTCAGCCTCCTCGCGCTCGCTGCACCAGCCATTGCCCTTGAGCCCGGCGAACGGCTCGCCGATCCAGCGCTCGAGGCGCGCGCGCGGTCATTGTCCGCCGAGCTGCGCTGCCTTGTTTGCCAAAACCAATCGATCGACGACAGTAATGCGCCGCTCGCCAAGGACCTGCGGGTGCTCGTTCGCGAACGCCTGACGGCCGGCGAATCGGACGCCGCAGTCATGTCCTATATCGTCGCGCGATATGGTGATTTCGTTTTGTTGAAGCCTCCGGTCAACGCCCACACGCTGCTTCTTTGGGCAGCTC
>JBBRKD010000226.1:0-4323 GCA_038218255.1 Hyphomicrobiales bacterium
CGCAGGGCATCGGGGTCGGCGGCCGGGCCACGCCAGAAGGATGCGTAACTCAGCGGTCGGGTCGATGGAGTTGCGGGCGCTGCCTTGAGGGAGGCGTCAATCATGCCGCTCGTCGGCTGCACGGGGTCGGCTGGTGTTGGCTTTGCATTCGCATCGAAGATCGGATTGCCAAAGCCGATCATCGGCTTCGTGCTGTCGGGGCGCTGGGCGGTGGCGCGCATCGCCCTGAGGCTCGACAGGGCGGGCATCACGGATAGCGCTGTATGGTTCATCAGCCAGTCGGTGTCGCGATAGACGGCGAGCTGGGCCAGCCCTGGCTGTTTGACCAACGGGTTGGATTTGACCAGCATCTGGAACGGCAGGCTGGTGAGCGGCCCGGCCGGGATCAGGATGGTATTGGCTTTACCAGCAATCAGCGTTTCGACCGGGCTCAACAACCACTGATACAACTGATGCGATAGGCCGAGATCGAACAGCTTGGGCCGCGTGCCCTGGCTCGTCAGCGTACCGATATCGAGCGTGTTGCGCAGCGTCGATACCGCATCGGCGAGCGTTGCGACGCCTGGTTGCAGTTTGCGCCATAGCGAGCCTTCTTGCGTGATCGCCCAGACGTAGACGCCATCGGTTCCGCTGAAATAGTAGACCAGCGCCTCATCGCCCTTCAGAAGCGCGCGGACGTCGGGGAGGCTCAGCGGCTCGGGCGAGACGAGTTCGGCATAGCGGGGAAAGCGGGTCTTGAGGTCGGAATCGATCCGCGTGCGCTGGCGTGCCAAATCAGCCAGCCGTTCGCGCTGAGCGTCGACAGTTCTACCGCGCTCATCGACCGGCAAGGCGAGGCTTTGGCTCAGCTCCAATTCGCCGCGCTGGCTCTCGGCGTCGATTTCTTCGCGGTCGCGCATGACGTCGCGCAGCGCTGCATCGCTTGCGGCGAAGCGGGCCGCCATCCGGGTCACGGTCGACGCCGTTTCCGACAGGCCCGCGCGCTGTGCCATCTCCAGCGCCTGGTTGACCAGCGTCTGGTCGGGTACGGCCTTGGATTTCTCGATCACGTCGTAGGCAACGCCAACGAACTGGGCGAAATGCTGGCGGGCGAGATCGTCGATGCGACCTCGCGCTGCCTGTGAGATCGCGGCTACGCGCAGCATCGACAGCGCCTGCGTATCGTTACCTTCGATCCGGGCGATGCGGCCAAGCGTTGCCTGGGTCCGGGCGATCGCTGGATGGAGCGGGGGCAGCGCCATCTGCTGGATCGCGAGCGCATTGCGTAAGCCCGACTTTGCCTCGGCATAGCTCTTGAGCTCGATCAGATTTTCCGCCCGGTTGACGAGGCTCGTTGCGATGTCGATGTGGCCAGCGGGCTGCGTCTTGTAGCGTTGCTCGATCACGTCGCGAAACATCAGTTCGGCTTCGGCGTAGCGGCCGAGCTTGAACAGGAGTTCGGCGAGCTTGTTCTGGCTACCAGCGATATCGGGGTGGTCGGATGGCTGGGACTTGCGGCGCATGGTGAGTGCATCGCGGTAATAAGGTTCGGCCTGGGCGAACTTTTCTTGCAGCTCCAGCGTCGAACCCAAGTTCGTCAGGCTCTGGGCGATGAGGGGGTCGTTTTCTGGTAGCAGCTCGCGGCGCAGTTTGAGCGCGCGCTGATGGAGCGGCTCGGCCTCCGTGATCCGGCCCTGCCGCTTATAGCATTGGGCGAGGTTGTTCAGGCTGTCTGCGACCATCAACGGGGCCGCAGGTTTTGCCTTCTCCCGCATGTCGAGGGCGCGCTTGTACATTTGCTCGGCTTCGATCAGCCGGTCGCTGTTTTGATAGCTGAAGCCCAGATTGTTGATGCTGGTCGCGATATCGGGATGACCGGCTGGCAGGATCTTCTGGTAGATGTCGAGGCTCTTTTCAAACAGCACTTCGGCCGCGTCCGGTTTGCCGCGCTGCTGCAACAGGAATGCTTGCCACGCTATGGCGCGCGCATAGGGTTGGCTCATCTCGCCGAATTTCGCACGCGCCTTGTCGGCGGCCGTTTGCGCCACGGCTGAGGCTTCCGGGTAGCGCCCGTCCTGGGTCAGCGCACCAACCTCAGCGTTGAGGTCGTCCACCTCGTCGGCGGTCGCCGTTGCGACAGCGATGGACGCTGTGATGGCGACGATTGCTGCAATCGATCGGCTGTTTGTCCGCCAGGTCACGCGACACCTTCACTTTCACTTCGTGGGTTCACTAAGCGCCTGATGGTGTCAGGCGTGCAAGCGGTTGATGGGACTTGCCTTAAATCCCAGCGTCGGACTGCGCGTTGGTCTGTGCTCAGCAATCGAATTTCAGACCGCCCAGGTCTTTGAAGGACAGCGAACATTTCCCTTTCGATTTCGTAATTTCGAGGTCGTCCAGGTCGAGGTCACCCAGGTCGAACCCTTTGCTTTTCTTGGCGGTCGCGGGCGGGGCTGTGCCAAACGCCGTGTCGGTGGTCGCAGCTTGTGTCTGGGCT
Organism: Hyphomicrobiales bacterium; assembly: GCA_038218255.1. Lineage (GTDB taxonomy): Bacteria > Pseudomonadota > Alphaproteobacteria > Rhizobiales > Hyphomicrobiaceae > JANXVY01. Next base: position 2,477 of record JBBRKD010000226.1, read on the forward strand.
GGTGGAGCTGTAGCTGGCGCTGGCGCTGGCGCGACGTCGGGTTGCACTGGTGACTGCGACGCAACGGGGGAAACCGTCGGCGCAGGAGCTGTCGCTGCAGGTGGGCTCACCGGAGCGGGAGCGGGGGCAACGCTTGCCGACTGGGGACGGGCCGCCGGGCAACGTACGAGGTCGGCGGGTGCCCTCGTCCACGTCATGGTTTCGCCGAAGGCCTTGAAGCCCGAATAGCCGAGGATCTTGAGCTTGACCGGGCTCAGCGGCGTGATCTCAACGTCGTATTTGGCTTCGGCATCCGGGTCATAAATCCAGCCACCACCCCAGGTGTTGGCTGCGACCGGCTTCACGTTGCCGATGACCTGAAGGTTGCAGGTGTGTTCGTTTGCCGCCTTCTTCAGCCAGACGATGCGGCCGCATAGGTTGCCGTTGCAGTTTGCGATCTCGACCGCGCCCTCACCGGTGTGGTCGATCCACGTGCCGAGCGGGCTTTCAGCGGCAACGGCTGATCCCGCATGCGCTGCGAGCACAACGGTTGCGGCTGCGGTGAGACGGGCAATCGTTTTGAACATGGTCGATATCCTTGTGGGATGGTTTCAAGCGACGTGACGGAAACGGCTGACGGCCGGGTGGGCTCATCTCTAATGCGCGCGCGGCGGCGGCACTGTTCCGCAGGGGACAGGGGCTTGTCGTTTTGAGAAAAATTATCGGACCCATCAACATTAACGCCCCGTGTTTCTCCTGGAACAGCGATGCCTGACCCCTGTCCCTAGGTTGGGCTCATCGCTTCAACACACAGGGGTCGAACATGACGCTCAAGGATCACACGTACCGCATTCCAGGTGGCAAGGTCGGCGTTCTCCTCATTCATGGCCTGTGCGGCAGCCCTTCCGACATGCGCCACGTTGCCAACGGCTTAGGTCGCGCGGGATACACCGTTCTGTGCCCACAGCTGGCCGGTCACTGCGGCAGCCAAGCCGACCTCAAGGCCGCCACCTGGCAAGACTGGTATGCCTCGTGCGAAGCTGGATTGGCTGAACTGCGCCAGACTTGCGATGTCGTCATGGTCGGCGGGCTTTCAACCGGTGCCCTCCTCAGCCTCGCGATTTCGGCCAACAACCCCGATACCGTCGACGGGATCATTTTGCTCGCCCCCGTCCTCTGGCTGAACGGCTGGTTCGCCCGTCTGTTCCGCACGGTGTGTTCCAAGCGGCTGGCCAATCTCATCACGTTCCCCGACCTGCATCCCCACGGCATCAAGGATACCCGCATCCGCGAGTTCATCATCAACTCGCTGTTTGGTGGCGACAGTTCGATCGCTGGCCTGCCCTCGACACCGGGCGGTGCCGTGCTCGAACATCGCTGGCTCGCCGACGAGGTTCGCCGCCTCGTTCCTGCAATCCAGCAGCCGGCCCTGATCATCCACTCCCGCGAAGACGACTACGCCGACCTCAACAACGCCTGGTATCTGCAGCGCACGCTGCCCGGTCTGGTCGATATGGTCGTGCTCGACGACAGCTATCACATCGTGACCGTTGACCGGCAGCGCGACGTCGTGGTCGAGCGCACCGTCGGCTTCGTCGATCGCCTCGTTCAGCAGTTCGCCAAGGGCCGTCGCCCCGCCAAGGCCGCGGCACCTGTGGCTCAGGCATCCGTCGCTCAGGCACCCGTCGCCAAGGCCCACGTTAGCCAGGCTGGCCGGGCAGCCAACCACGCGCCGTCGCTTCAGCCGGTGGCCGCCTGAACAACGCGGTGGCGCGTGTTCCGCACGGGACAGCGCCCCGCACTCCACCCGGGCATGCTGACATCACCGACCCAAACCCATCAACCGAGTTGCGAGGACGTCATGATCA
>JBBRKD010000227.1:0-4302 GCA_038218255.1 Hyphomicrobiales bacterium
AGCCGCAGAACTCACCCATGTACAAGCTCGCTGCCGAAGCCGCTGTGAATGCCGTGAAATCTTGCGTGCCGTTCCAACTTCCGCCCGATAAATACGTCAACTGGCGCGATATCCGCAGCTGGTCGTTTGATCCCAGCAAGATGCTTTAGGCAGCTCCAAGAAAGTCACCATGACCCGAATTTGCGACACGGTCTGCGCAGTGCGGTTGCCGCTCGTCATCGCCCTCATCCTCATGGCGTTGGCAGCGCGACCCAGTGCGGCGCAACAACGCCCGCTCGCACAAGCGCCCCCAGCGGTTGCGGCCCCTGGTGGTGGCGGCCAGAGCGGCGGCCAGGGTGGGGGCCAGGGTGGGGGCCTGAGCGGCGGGACGACGCAGGGCCAGATCGCACCGACGCCAGTTGCGATCCCCGTGTTCCTGTCTGAGGATGCAAAACTTGGCGCGGACGTCGCGGGCGTGATTGCCGGTGACCTTGCCAATTCGGGGTTGTTCCAGGTTCTCGACCCGGCCTCGTTTCTCGAAGTGGTGCGCGATGTGAACGCGCCGCCCAACTTTGCCGGCTGGCGTCAAATCCGCGCCGATGGTCTTGTCGTCGGCAAGGTGACGCGCGGCCCGGACGGGCGGCTCGTGTCGGAATTCAGGCTGTGGGACACGATCAACGGGCGTCAGAAGGCGGGGCAGCGATTCACGACGACAGCGCAGAACTGGCGGCGGATCGGCCACCTGATCGCCGACCAGGTCTATGAGGCGCTGACGGGCGAGAAGGGGTACTTCGATACCCGCGTCGTCTACGTGGACGAAACCGGGCCCAAGGACAAGCGCACCAAGCGGCTCGCGATCATGGACCAGGACGGCGCGAACGTGCGCCTGCTCAGCCAGGGCAAGGAACTGGTGATCACGCCGCGGTTCAATCCAGTGTCGCAAGAGATCGCCTACATGGCCTACCAGGGCGAGAGGCCCAAAGTGTTCGTGATGAACCTCGAAACGGGCCAGCGGCAGCAAGTCGGAGATTTTCCAGGTGAGACATTTGCGCCACGGTTCTCTCCCGACGGGCAACGGTTGCTGCTGAGTGTCTCAAGCGGGGCCGACACCTCGATTTTCGAGGTTGATCTGAGAACCAAACAATCGCGCCAGCTGACGCGAACGGCGGGTCTGGACACCGGCGCGTGTTACTCCCCAGACGCCCGTCAAATCGTGTTTGAAAGCGACCGCGAAGGCACCCAACAGTTGTACGTGATGGCCTCTGACGGGTCGGGTGTGCGGCGGCTGTCGACTGGCGAAGGTCGTTATTCTACGCCGGTTTGGTCACCGCGCGGCGACTATATTGCCTTCACCAAGACCCAGGGCGGCAGCTTCATGATCGGCGTCATGCGGCCCGACGGAACGGGCGAGCGGATCTTGAGCTCGGGCTACCACGGCGAGGGCCCGACATGGGCGCCTAACGGTCGGGTTTTGATGTTCTTCCGCGAGGGGCAGGGCGCCAACGCTGGACCCAAAATTCAGTCTGTCGATGTCACGGGATACAACGAGCGCACGGTGCCAACCCCGGCGTTTGCGTCTGACCCGGCGTGGTCACCGCTCCTGAATTGAGACTTACATTTACAATTATTTCATCGAATCGCGTATTTATAGTGACGAAGTTGTCGGCTCACTTCGGCGGCTAACCTCGGCGTGGCGTAAGGCATTTTCCAGGATGTGCATGCATTCTGGGCACTTATGAGGACAGTCGATCACGGCGTGTCCTTTTCGCATCAACTGGGCCGGAAAACAGAGGGATAACCCCCTCGGTTCTTGAACAAAACAGGCGGCGCCGGTACCCCAATAGACGGCTAGTGCCGATCAAGCAGCAGGAGACTACACTATGAACGGATACAAGGGGCTGATCGTGGTTTCGGCGATCATCACGGCTGTCGCACTTGGCGCCTGCCGCAAGGAAGTCGCACACACTCCGATGAAGCTCGGCGCTCCAGCAGCTGAACAGGCTGCTCGCTAATTATTTCGGTATTGCTACCCATCTACAGGAGAGACATCATGAAGAGCGTTCTTATCGTTGCTATCGTTGCTGCAGTCGCCCTCGGCGCTTGCCGTCGCGAAGTCGAACACACCCCGATGAAGCTCGGCGCCCCGGCTGCTGAGCAGGTTGCTCGCTAAAGCTTTCTGCAGTTTTGGCTGTGGTTGCACACAAAGGCTGACCGGTTGGCTTTCGAGCTGGCGGGTCGGCCTTTTTGTTTTGGACGTGCGCGGTTCTGATCCGAAACCGATAGCAGTTGGGGGTAATGAAAGCAGCGGCCATTGAAGCGCGACAATCGCGCCAGAGAGCTGCGTTCGAGAACGGCGTCCGGCATCAATTCCGTGAACGATAGCTCCAATCCACAGTCAAACCTTTCAAGCAAACCGTTCAAAGCGAATGGTTCAAACCGTCTGAATCAAAGCACGCGGTGGCCACATTTTGGTACGATCCCTCGCGTAACCGAGAGTGTCATGTGGACAGGCGTCGTGGTCACATTGACGGCACGCCGCTAACAGCACCAACTGGTGCAATGAAGGGCACGTTGGGCTGCATGGCCAACGGAGCAGCGGTCGCTGCAAACGGGGCACAGCCAACAGGGCACCGCAAATGGGGCGGTACGCTCAGCCTGCGTTCGATGACAGAAGCGACGAAAAGGAACACACCGAATGGCAGCCCTGATGACCAAGCGCCAAGCGGCGCGCGCCCTGATGGCTGGAGCTGCGGCATTGCTGCTGGCTGCCTGCGCCAACAAGGATGCCAACGGCCCCGATAGCGCACTGCTCGGTCCCAATGGCGGCAAAGGTGGTCCGGTGACGCCCGGCACGCAGCGCGACTTCGCCGTGAATGTCGGCGATATCGTGTACTTCTCGTCCGACAGCACGGATTTGACGCCCGAGTCGCAGACGACACTGCAGAAACAGTCGAAATGGCTCAATCAGTATTCGCAATTCACGGTCACGGTCGAAGGCCACGCTGACGAGCGCGGCACGCGTGAATACAACATCGCGCTGGGTGCGCGCCGCGCGACCGCGGTGCGAAATTACCTCGCCCAGAACGGCGTCCAAGCCGCACGTCTGCGCACGGTGTCGTACGGCAAGGAACGTCCGGTCGCCGTCTGCAACGACATTTCCTGCTGGTCCCAGAACCGGCGCGCCCAGACCGTTCTCAACAGCCGCGCAGGCTCCTAGCCGATACGGATGCCGTTCGAGGTGCGCGAGCACCAGGGCGCCAATCACGTGGATACTGTGACTTAATAGTGCGCGCCCAGATGCGCCTAGATCACGAATGGGCGCTGACGGCGCCATGGGGTGGCCGTGAAGCGGGACGGGTGTGTCCTGGGATGTTAACGTCGTGCATCGTGACCGCGTGCGATCTGGGATCATCCACCCAGCATCCCGTCCCTCTTCCAACGGATCAACCATGCTCTACTCCCGCGCGATGAGGCCCACGATTTGGCGGTTGGCGGCCCTCGCGCTGATCGCAGCATTGGGCTGTGTGGTTGGAATGCCAGCTGAGGCCCAACAACCCGCCCCACCGGCTGCGGCACCAGCCGCAAAGCCTGCGAAATCGACCGCAGCGCCTGCGGGTTCCGGACCGGTAAAACCCACAAAATCTGAAGGCGGCTCCCCTGCCGGCGGTGATGGCGCATTGCGATCGCGCGTGGACCGGTTGGAAGAGCAGCTCGTCGATATGCAAGTGCTCGTGGGCACGCTCGAATCGCTCGCCAAATCCAGCGGGGCCGCATCCGCGTCACCCGCGTATCGCAACACTGGCGCGGTGGCCGAAGGTCCCCCGTCAGGAGCCGATCAGGCCCGCGTGGCAGGCCTTGAAGCGCAGGTGCGCAGCCTCACGGCTCAGGTGCAGCAGTTGAACGAACTCGTGCGCGCGCAGGGCGCGCAACCTCGGCGCGGTGATGCCGTCGCGTCCCCGGTAGGGGCTGCGGCGGGCTTTGGCACCGCGACCGTGTCACCGGCACGGGCCGATCTCAGGGGCAGCGACCCGATCGAAAGCGTGCTGGCTGCACAAGGCCCCGCACAAGGCCCCGGACAAAGCCCTGGCGATACGACGGTCGCAGCCCTCCCCCCGGCCGCAACTCCGCCAACCGGGGCCGATGGCGGCAATCCCAAGCAGCTCTACGAGCAGGCGTATGGCTATCTGTTGCAGCAAGATTACGGTGCCGCCGAAACCGCGTTCGACGAATTCCTCAAACGCTATCCAGGCGATGCGCTGGCTGGCAACGCGCAATTCTGGCTCGGTGAATCGTTCTTCGTACGCGGGCAATACAAGCCTGCGG
>JBBRKD010000228.1:0-4291 GCA_038218255.1 Hyphomicrobiales bacterium
CCTGACGCTGTGGTTTGCTGCATGGACGCACGAAGCGGGATACGGCGGCCACGAGGACGGTCGCGAGCCGGGAACTGCTCATGTGGGTGCTTACGTGAGCCGACGGCCCAATAGTTACAAGTAGCCAATCACAAGCGACCATCATGTCGCTGAGTTGACGATCCTCAATTCACGAAAATCTCGACCTGTCGCCGATGCCGACCCAGATAGCCAAAGAATAGGCCAAGGCCTGCGAAAAATGCGAACGCTGGCAGCCGGAGCGGTGCCGACGCCGCATCCCACACCCAAGGCCGCATCTTCTTGGTCAAGAACGTCTTGGTACCCTCCAGCGACGTGGGCGCGAGGCTCTGCCAATGCGTCAGCACCGTCGTGGACTGGAATGTGCCCCGGCCGCCCGTCGTCGTCCCGGCGTCGGATGCCAGTGCCACCGCCGCCACCACAAGGCACACGGCCGCAAGGGCTCGAAGAGTGGGGATCGTCAAAGTCAACAGAACCCCACCCAGCCCGCGCAACAAAGGCAGCGTCAGCAATCTTGCCAATCCCGTCACCGCGCGCATCAGCCACGCCATGTCGCAGGCTCCCTGTCTTGTCGAGCTTCCGCGCAGAGGTATCCCCGTTCGCCGTCGCTTGGCAAGCAAACGGGCAAGCAAACGGTCAAGCGCACAGGCCAGCGAACGGCCAATCCTTGCCAATCGGCGCTTGGCGCTGGCGGCGCGGCCGGGCTACACGAGGCGCTTAATCTTCTACACGCCAAAAGTATCGGACGTACGCCCATGAAATTCACGCTCGCCTGGCTTAAAGATCACCTTGAGACCACCGCACCGCTTACCGTGATCGAAGCCAAGCTGTCGGCCATCGGCCTCGAGGTCGAGAGCATCCAGGACGCAGGCGCAAAGCTCGCGGCCTTCACGGTGGCGCGCATTGTGGAAACAAAGCCGCACCCAAACGCCGACCGCTTGCGCGTGTGTCAGGTCGAGGTCGCCAAAGGTGCGCCGCTGCTGGAAATCGTCTGCGGCGCTCCCAATGCGCGTGCCGGAATGCTGACCGTCTTTGCCCCGCTCGGCACCTTCATCCCAGGCTCTGGCATCACGCTTGAGAAGAAGCCTGTGCGCGGCGTGGTTTCGAACGGGATGCTATGTTCGGCAGCAGAACTCGAACTCTCAAGCGACAGCGAGGGCATCCTCGATCTCGACGGCCTCGATATCGACGGCGGTCTCGCCGACAGGGTCGGCGATCGCTACGTGGACGTGGCGGGCCTGTCAGATCCCGTCATCGAAGTTAAGCTGACGCCCAACCGCCCCGACTGTACCGGCGTGCGCGGCATCGCGCGCGACCTCGCAGCCGCTGGCCTCGGCAAGCTCAAGCCCGAGCCCAACCTCGGCCCCGTCGAAGGCACACGCGCCTGCCCCGTCGAGATCGAACTCGACTTTGCGCCCGACACGGCCAGCGCCTGCCCGTCGTTTTCCGGTCGCGTCGTCAGCGGCGTCAAAAACACAGCCTCGCCTGCCTGGCTCGTCAACCGCCTGACAGCCGTTGGCCTACGCCCGATTAACGCGCTGGTGGACGTGACGAACTACATTTCACTCGATCGCGGCCGCCCGCTTCACGTCTACGACGCGGCAAAACTGACAGGCGCGATCCGGGCGCGCCTCGGCAAGCCCGGCGAAACCTTCCTCGGCCTCGATGGGAAATCCCACACGGTCGATGACACGATGTGCGTCATCGCCGACGATGCTGGCGTGTTAGGCCTCGGCGGAATCATGGGCGGGGAGCCATCTGGCTCGACGGAGGCAACCACCACCGTGTTCATCGAGAGCGCAGCTTTTGATCCTGTGCGCACGGCTGCAACCGGCCGCAAGACACAGCTCATGACGGATGCCCGCTATCGTTTCGAGCGCGGCGTTGATCCAGGCTCCGTCGGGCCCGGTCTCGATCTTGCAACCGATATGATTATGAAACTGTGCGGCGGCACGCCAACCAAGGCCCGCGTCGTTGGCACCCAACCGGCGTTGCGCACGATTGCCTTTGATTTCAGCCGGGTCGAGAAACTGTCGGGCATCAAGATCAAGGACACGGAAATCCGCTTCATCCTGGAAGCCCTCGGCTTTGAGATCGACGGCAAGGGCACCAAAGGCGCGGTCACCGTGACGGTGCCCGGATGGCGCCCCGATGTTCACGGGCCGGCCGATCTCATCGAAGAAGTTGTTCGCATCGCAGGCCTCGACCGCATTCCCCTCACCCCTCTTCCAGCGCGCGCATCGATCGCCCAGCCCGTCCTGACCGAACGCCAAAAGCGCATCCGCCGGGCCCGCCGCACGCTGGCGGCCCGTGGTTTTGTCGAAGCCGTCACCTATTCGTTCGTCTCACGCGATCACGCCCGCCTGTTCGGCGGCGGAAGCGATGCGCTTGAACTCGCCAACCCCATGTCGGTTGAACTCTCCGCGATGCGACCGTCCCTTTTGCCCGGTCTGCTCGCCGCGTGTGCGCGCAACCGCAATCGCGGCCGCACCGATATCGCCCTGTTCGAATTGGGCCAAGCCTACCGTGATGCCACACCCGAGGGCCAATATGTCAGCGCGTGTGGCGTTCGCACGGGCTCAGCCGATGGGACAGGCGGCGGCCGCCACTGGGACGGCAACGCCCAGCCAGTCACAGCCTTCGACGTCAAAGCTGATGTCGCTGCCGTGCTTGCATCTGTCGGCTTCGATGCAGGCAAAGCCCAGATCGTTCGCGAAGCCGCAAGCCACTACCATCCTGGCCGGTCGGCCGCACTCAAACTTGGCCCGAAGGTGACGCTCGCTGTGTTTGGCGAACTGCATCCCGAAATCGTCAAGGCAATGGACCTGTCTGGCCCCGTGGCCGCGTTCGAGGTGTTCCTCGACGCACTTCCATCCGACAAGCGCAAGTCGCGCGCGCGCACCGCTCTTGCGCTGTCAGACCTCTTGCCGGTCACACGGGACTTCGCTTTTGTCCTCGATGACACAATCGCCGCGAGCGATGTCATGAAGGCTGCAGGTGCGACCGACAAGGCTCTGATCGCCAACGTCTCAGTGTTTGACCTGTTCGATGGCGGTCAACTTGCAGCCGAGGGCAAAAAGTCGCTTGCGATCGAGGTGACACTCCAGCCCCAATCGTTCACACTCACCGAAGCCGAGATCGAGGCCGTCAGTGTTAAGATCGTCGAGGCCGTCAAACGCGCGACCGGCGGCGAGATCAGAAGCTGACGCTCGCGTGATCGCATCCGGGCACCCCAACACTGCGAGGCCGCATGGCAACCCCATCTCCAACATCATCCGCCATGTCCTCCGGCCGCAAACCCCATATCATCGTGGTCGGCGGCGGCGCGGGCGGGCTTGAACTCGCAACCAAGCTCGGCAACCGCTACGGTCGCCGCAAGACTGCCGACGTCACGCTGATCGATCGCGGCCGGACCCACGTCTGGAAGCCCTTGCTCCACGAAATCGCGGCTGGCTCGATGGACATCGACCGCCATCAGCTCGATTATCTGGCCCAAGCTCACTGGCACGGGTTCACCTACCGCTTCGGCGAAATGACCGGGATCGACCGGGCGAACAAAACGGTGCACCTGTCGGCGACCTTCGACGAAGACGGGCGCCCCATCACGCCGGTTCGCTCGTTCCCCTACGATATTCTCGTGATCGCGATCGGCTCCGTATCGAACGACTTTGGCACGCCCGGTGTGAAGGAGCACGCGATCACCCTCGATACCGCCGAGCAGGCCGAGCGCTTCAATCGCCGCCTGGTGAATGCCTGCCTCAACGCCCACACCCAGGCCGGGCCGATCCGGCCGGGGCAATTGCATGTGACGATCATCGGGGCAGGCGCGACGGGCACGGAGTTGTCGGCGGAACTCCACCGCACCGCGCGCGGCGTCATCGCCTACGGCATGGACAACATCGACCCCGAAAAGGATCTCAAGATCACGCTCATCGAAGCTGCACCCCGCATTCTGCCAGCCCTGCCCGAGCGCATGGCGACGGCGGTGACGGAACGCCTCCAGGAATTGAACGTCGATGTCAAAACCAACGCCCGCGTGACGGGTGTCACAAAGATGGGCGTCGAACTGCAAAGCGGGGAATGCCTGCCCTCAGAGCTGGTCGTCTGGGCTGCTGGCGTCAAGGGACCCGACGTCCTGGCGCGTCTCGACGGCCTCGAGGTCAGCCGATCCAATCAGCTCGTCGTGAAACCCACGCTTGAGACAACGCTCGATCCTTCCGTTTTCGCGATGGGAGATTGTTGCTATTTCCTGCCCGAAGGGAGCGACCGGCCC
>JBBRKD010000229.1:0-4285 GCA_038218255.1 Hyphomicrobiales bacterium
ACGAGCTGTGTACCGTCAAGCTCACGTTGGAAGAGATGAGGCCGCTCGCCAGCGCGTCATTCTCCAAGATTGCGACGGCCGCCGTCATGTGGGCGACGCTGGTCTACGTCGGCATCGGAGCGGGATTTGCCGGATTGATGATGGCTGCCTGGCTTGCGATCGCAGTGGCTCTCCACCTGCGCCGGTTTATGCAGGACAAAGCGATATGACAGTGCATTTACAAAGCGCATGGAAGCGGGAGTGGTCCGCTCCCATGCTCATCGGCTGACGCGTTTTACTTCGCGACCGCCGCAGTTTGCTCAAATGATCGCACCGCCATCACGGTCGATGCCAACCCGCAAGACAGTTCAATGACCCGGCCTTCGCTCGTGTAAACCCGAGCCGTGCTGCCAGCCTTCACCGACACGTTCTGTCTTCCGACGTCGCCCGTCACATGACCGTCAACGTCCATCCGATCGGCAAACATGAGCGTGACATCGCAAGCGCCTGACGTGGCGATGAAGTATCCGGCAACCTTCTTGGCACCGACATCGAGCGAGATGCCACGGCCGGCCTTGACGACTTGTGTTGGCGCCGCGTTTCCAGCGTGTGCAACCATGGTGGCCGTGCCGAACGCAACTAAGCCAACCAAAACACTACCGAGAGATTTCGAGATCGTGACCATGACCTGGTCTCCATTCCAGAAGATGACCCTAGTGCCGGGGGTCGAAGACTGCGGAGCAAACCGAACCGCTCCACCGGACTGAATGTTAGATAAGGTCCTGATCGGCATTGCAAAATCCACAATACCGCAGCGCAGAACAGCGTTTGCTGCAGCGCGGTACCGTCACAGCCCGCACGGGTAGGTGGAACGGCATCGCCGAGCGTCTTGCAAAGCGGCCACCGCGCGTTGTTCTGCCGCCACCGCATGCGCGATGATGCACGGTGCCACCTACCCAAAGGACGCCGCTTGCGATCACGTTGAACGTGCACGCGCCGTTGTTTTAGACACCGCAATCCTGCCGCCAGACACCGGTCACGACAAACGCAACAGGCCTCGCTATAACCGCGCCGGATCAGATTTTTCCCAGGACTGACGCGCACGATGACCGCCACCACGCTCGACCATGCCCCTAGCACCCCCGCAATCACGCCCGAAGTCGTCGCTCAGCATGGCTTGAAGCCCGACGAGTATCAGCGGCTGCTGACAATTCTGGGCAGGGCGCCCTCGATGACCGAACTCGGCATCTTCTCGGTGATGTGGAGCGAGCACTGTTCGTACAAATCCTCCCGCGTCTGGCTGCGCACACTGCCAACGACCGGCCCCCAGGTGATCCAAGGCCCCGGCGAAAACGCGGGCGTCGTCGATCTGGGCGATGGTGATTGCGTCGTGTTCAAGATGGAAAGCCACAACCACCCCTCTTACATCGAGCCCTATCAGGGGGCAGCCACCGGCGTCGGCGGCATCATGCGCGATGTGTTCACGATGGGCGCGCGCCCGGTTGCCAACCTCAATGCGCTGCGCTTTGGATCGCCCTCCCATCCCAAGACGCGCCACCTCGTCTCGGGCGTGGTGTCGGGCATCGGCGGCTATGGCAATTGCGTGGGCGTGCCCACCGTCGGCGGGGAGACGAACTTCGACGCGGGCTACAACAACAATATCCTCGTCAACGCCATGTGCGTCGGCCTCGCGCGAACCGACAAGATTTTCTATTCGGCCGCCAAGGGTGTTGGCCTGCCGGTCGTCTACGTCGGCTCCAAAACCGGGCGCGATGGTATCCATGGTGCGACCATGGCGTCAGCCGAATTCGACGACGCGTCCGCCGACAAGCGGCCGACGGTCCAGGTCGGCGACCCGTTCACCGAAAAGCTGCTGATCGAGGCCTGCCTCGAGCTGATGGCGACCGACATGATCATCGCCATCCAGGACATGGGGGCGGCCGGGCTCACCTCGTCGACGTCCGAAATGGCCGATAAGGGCGGCGTCGGTATCGAACTGAACATGGATGCCGTGCCCCAGCGCGAAGCGGGCATGACGGCGTACGAGATGATGCTGTCGGAGAGCCAGGAGCGCATGCTCGTCATCCTGAAGCCCGGACGCGAGGCCGAGGCGCAGGCGATCTTCGTCAAATGGGGGCTCGATTTCGCAGTCATCGGCCAGACGACAGATACCGGTCGCATGATCATTCGCCACAAGGGTGAGGTCATGGCCGACATTCCTGTGGCGACGCTCGCCGATAGCGCGCCGCTCTACCACCGCCCGTGGTATCCGCCGATCAAGCCCAAGCCGATCCTGCCCGAATGGGTTGCAGCGCCCACCTCGATCCTGAGCGCATTGGAATGCCTGATGGGCAGCCCCGCGCTTTGTTCGCGGGCCTGGATCTGGCAGCAATACGACCACATGGTGATGGGCGATACTGTCCAGCGGCCCGGCGGGGATGCGGCGATCATCCGCGTCCACGGAACGCAAAAGGGCATCGCCGTCACCTGCGATGTGACGCCCCGCTATTGCCTCGCTGACCCTGAGATGGGGACCAAGCAGGCCGTGGTCGAAACGTATCGCAATCTATGCGCGGTCGGGGCCGACCCGTTGGCTATCACCGACAATATGAACTTTGCCAGCCCCGAGCGGCCCGAAATCATGGGCCAGTTCGTCGCCAGCGTGAAGGGCATGAGCGAAGCCTGCCGGGTGCTCGACTATCCCGTCGTGTCGGGCAACGTTTCGCTCTACAACGAGACGAACGGCGTCGGCATCCCGCCCACGCCCGCCATCGGCGGCGTTGGAAAAATCCCCGACCTCACCAAAACCGCCGACATCAAGCTGACGCGGGCGGGCGATCTCCTCGTGCTCATCGGCCGCGAGCAGGGCTGGCTCGGACAATCACTCTACCAGCTGACCATCGCCGAAAAACCGCAAGGTGCGCCGCCCCCGGTCGATCTCGCCGACGAGATCAAGGCTGGCCGCCTCGTGCGCGCGCTGATCCGGTCCGGCCTCGTCTCGGCCGTGCACGATTGTTCAGACGGTGGCTTGCTGGTTGCGGTCGCCGAAATGGCGCTCGGCGGCAATCTCGGGGTCGAGCTGTTTCCTTACGAAGGCAAGTTGCCCGCCCACGCGATCTGGTTTGGCGAAGACCAGGGCCGCTATGTTCTCTCCGTTGCTCCAGAACGGGCCGAAGACATCCTGGAGCGCGCGCGATTGCTGGCCCTTCCCGCACGCATCATTGGCCGCGTTGGTGGGGACGCTGTTGTCCTCAAGGGCGAAGCAGCGCTCCCCCTCGCGCTACTCCGCAAAACCCACGAGGGCTGGCTGCCAGCGTTCATGGGCGGCTGACAGCAAGAAAGCGCACCCCCTCGGTCGCGAAAAATCCAAAGGAGGGAGGGGGTTCGCAGGAACTCGTTCCCCCGAACGGGTGCGCGCGGTAGCCCGCCGCAAAGCGCCTGAAACGCACGCCCTCACTTCAAACGCACCTTTGCCGACAGGATCGGTCCGGCCGGCCAGAACTCGTCGGACCGCCCAACCGAGGGCGCCCACAGACTGGAGATCGAACCATCAAGGAACAGCGCATTTGGGCATTTCAGCGTGTCGCGGAACAAGCGCCCGAAATCGCCAAACGAGACCGCGTCGTTGGAGATCGCAAACACCACCGTCTGCCCGTCGCGCACGCCAACGCCATTGCGGATCTTGAGCGATGGGCCGTTGGCTGAAAAACGCGGATGCAGTCGGCCGTCGATGACGAGCATCGGCCCGGACTGGGTCGCGTAGTCGGCCTTGGGGCGCGTTTTTAGGAATTTGCCCGTTTCCATGACGCCAGCGTTATCGGCGGTGAAATAAAATACGCCGTTGGGCGTCAAGTGGAAGTTGCCGGGACCGCCTGCCGTGTTGGCCGCCTTCAGTTGCTGGCCGCCCTCGATGTAGAGCCCGACGGGGCGCAAGTCGGAGTGATACATGCCAGCATTCACAGCCATCGCGACGGGTCCGCCCGCGCGCCCTTCCGCACGGGCGAGCGTGCCAACAGTGCCATAGGGCTCGCCGGACGGGGCCTTCCAGTGCAGTTTCAGCGTCGTGGTGCGCAGGTCGAACGTGCAAATGACATACGACGTACCTTCGACCATGGCATCGCGACACGGCGCACTGTCGGCTGCTTGCACCGGTTGTGGCGCGAACGCGAGCGAAGCGACCAGCCCGAACGCCTGCCATGATGTCCGGGCCATGCCCATCCGACTGATCAGCCCTGCAAACATAGCTCTCGCACCTCGACCTTCTGAATGCTGGACGTTCGGGAACCCGGACGCAATAACGCTGAAA
>JBBRKD010000230.1:0-4266 GCA_038218255.1 Hyphomicrobiales bacterium
GCACGATCAACCCGCGCGGTCGAGCCTGCGTCATCGAGTGGATCGCGGCGCAAGCGGTGCCGCAGGGCGAGCCCGGCAATACGCGCGAGGTCGGCATCGGTGACAGCCGCGCGTCCCTCAAAGGCACACAGCGCGCGTGCGGCCCGGATAAGCGTCAGCTCGCCGCGCACGCCATCAGTACCGAGTTTCACGCACAACTGCGCGGCCCGCTCAAGAACAGCGTCTGCCACGGCGACATCGGCCAAGCGCGTGCGCGCGGCCACAATCTGCGCGCGCAGTTTGTCATTGGCGTCCGCCCAGGTCGCGGCAAATGCTTCGCCCGTCTGCTCAAAAGCATCCCGTCGACGGACAATCTCAACCCGCGTCGCGATGTCAGACGGCGTTTTGACGTCGACGGAGAGCCCGAACCGGTCGAGCAACTGGGGCCGCAATTCGCCTTCCTCGGGATTGCCGGAGCCGATCAGCACGAAGCGGGCAGGATGGCGGATGCTCAAGCCTTCGCGCTCGACGACGTTGTCCCCCGACGCTGCCACGTCGATCAGAAGGTCGACCAGATGGTCTTCGAGCAGGTTCACTTCGTCGATGTACAAAAAGCCTCGATTGGCCCGGGCCAAAAGCCCAGGCTCGAACGCCTTTTCACCGCGTGTGAGCGCACGCTCCAGATCCAGCGCTCCGACAACACGGTCTTCGGTTGCACCTAGGGGCAGATCAACGACAGGAACGGGCACCGACACTGACTTATGTTTGCCGACACCGCAGCGGTCGGGACAAGCCGAACGGTCGGACGCCGGGTCGCAATTAAACCGGCATCCGTGAACAACGGTCATGGTCGGGAGGAGGGCTGCGAGCGAACGCACGATGGTCGATTTGCCGGTGCCTCGGTCGCCAAGAACGAGCACGCCGCCAACCTTGGGATCGACGGCTGCGATCACAAGCGCGAGCTTCATCTCGTCTTGTGCGACGATGGCCGAAAACGGGAAGGCTGAAGGCATCGTGCTGCCGTCCTCAAAGTGCGTGTGGGGGCGTGCGTCTATCGAGCGCGTGTGCGGTTGGGTCCTCACCGCAACGGTTCGGCCTAAATTTCTATAGACCAGAGTGTAAGCGAAGTCCGACAGCCTTGGAAGCCCGCACCCATGCACGGGCCATCGCTAAAAAAAGAGCGGGAAACCCGGTGCCAATACAGGCGCGCCGGGAAGAAACCATGACGGACGTCACCTGCAGGATTCCAACCAACGATAGGCTCAATTCGCTAGCCCTGGTCGCGCGCACCGCATCAGCCAGCACGGACCAAGCAGCGCATCTTCGATGACCCGCACCCACGTGAACCCGGCGCGCTCGTAAGTCCGCACAGCGGCCTCGGTGCGCAGCGGCACAACGGCGATGCAGCCCAGTACCAGCGTGGTCGCAAACACTTCGGCAGTGACAAGACCTAAGGCCGTTTGCGCGACGCCCTGCCGCCGAAAGCGCGACTCGCCGACAAAAACATCGACACGGAAGGTGCCCGCGATGTCAGCCGGGGGGTCGCCCGGGCTGAGCGGTTGGCTCTCCTGCGCTTGCGCATAGCCAACGGGGACATCGCCGACGAGGATAATCGAGCACAGGCCCATGGGTGCGAGAAGGGCCGCGCGAACCTCGGCCTCGGCGGCACCAAGGCTCCCCCACCAGCGCTGAATTTCGGCTTGCCGCAGCCAACCAGAAATAAGCGCGCTATCGGCGGATGTCGCTGGCCTAAGGGTGACAACCGACAGCGGGATCGCCGACATCAGCGTCAGTGTCTGAAATGGCGCACGCCGGTAAAGACCATGGCGAGCCCGCGCGCGTCCGCTGCCGCGATCACCTCATCGTCCTTCACCGATCCACCCGGCTGGATGACAGCCGTCGCGCCCGCTTCTGCCGCTGCAATGAGGCCATCGGCAAAGGGAAAGAATGCATCTGACGCCACGACCGACCCAGCCAGCAGTGATGGCTCATGACCGGCAGTCTTGGCAGCAGCTGCAGCCTTCCAGGCCGCAAGACGGACGCTGTCGATGCGGCTCATCTGGCCCGCACCGATGCCGACCGTCGCGCCGTTTTTAACGTAGACGATGGCATTGGATTTAACGTGCTTGGCAACCGTGAATGCAAACGCAAGATCGGCACGTTCGGCAGCCGTCGGTGCTCGCTTGGTGACGACCGTGAGCTCAAGATCGCCGACCACACGATTGTCGCGCGACTGCACGAGCAGCCCACCCGCGATCGAGCGGACGACGACGCCCGCAGCCCTTGGATCGGGCATGTCACCCGTCGTCAACAGTCGCAGGTTTTTCTTGCGTGCAAACACCGCACGCGCCTCTTGCGTAGCTGAAGGCGCGATCACCACTTCCGTGAAGATGCGGGTCATCTCTTCGGCTGTTTCGCCGTCGATAGAACAGTTGACGGCGATGATGCCCCCAAACGCACTCTGCGGATCACACGCGAGCGCCCGCAGATAGGCGTCCTTGAGAGTGCCGCCGACGGCAGCACCGCACGGGTTTGCGTGTTTGATGATGGCCACCGCCGGAGCGTCGCGATTGAATTCTGAGACGAGTTCAAACGCGGCGTCAGTATCGTTGAGGTTGTTGTAAGAGAGCTCTTTGCCCTGATTCTGATCGGCCATGGCAACGCCAGCCCGCGCGTCCGGCAACAAATACACAGCCGCCTGCTGGTGGGGGTTCTCGCCGTAGCGCAGCCGCGCACCAAGCCGCCCGCCGAACGCCCGCCAATCGGGGGCTGAATCGTTCAACGTAGCCGCAAACCAGCCGCTGATGGCCGCATCGTAAGCCGCTGTCCGTGCAAAGGCCTTGGCGGCCAGATGCGTCCGAAACGGCAACGACGTGGCGCCATTGTGGGCCCGGATTTCATCGAGCACCCGCTCATAGTCGGACGGGTCGACGACGACGGTGACGCCCGCATGATTTTTGGCCGCCGCCCGGATCATGGCCGGACCGCCGATATCGATGTTCTCGATGCAGGTGTCGTAGTCGCTACCAGCCCTCATCGTTGCTTCGAACGGGTAGAGATTGACCACAAGCAGATCAATCGGCGCAATCGCATGCACGTCGGCTTCGCGCTCGTGAACGGCATTGCCGCGCACTGCGAGCAGTCCGCCATGGATCTTGGGGTGCAGCGTCTTAACCCGCCCGTCCATCATCTCAGGCAGGCCGGTGACGTCCGACACGTCGGTCACGGCAAGGCCCGCCTGCGCCAGCGCGGCCGCCGTGCCGCCGGTCGATACCAGCGCGATGCCTGACGACGACAGGGCACGTGCGAAGGCGATCAATCCAGTTTTATCCGAAACAGACAGCAGCGCGCGGCGGATTTTGGGAAGGGCGACCGTCATCAAAACAAGTTCCTGTTGGGGAGTTCAAGGCGAGACTGGCAAGATGCGCCGGAGCGACCAGAGGACCTCAGTTGCACCCCCAGTGGCCCCGCGCAAGACGATCTGCGTCGCAGGGCGGGGACCCGAACTTCCAGCGAAAAAGACGCTTTCCTCGATTGAGAGGCGAGCGGCCTCAGCCGTAAACATCCAGCGCTGGCCATCATTCAGCGTGATGAATGCAGCGCGGCCCGGCGTATCCGACACATCAGCAAGGCCGCAGATCGTGTCGGGATGTAGATGAAAATGCACAGCATAAGGCACATCGCGCTTGAGGCGATCGCGCGGCGCGGGCGTGGCAAAACGATCACATCCGCTCAACGCGAGACCGTCGGCCGCCAGCGTCAGCGTGCGCGCGTGCGTGAGATTAAGACGGGCCACATAGCCGTCGTGGGCAGCCGTCAGCTGGGCCGCACCATCAACGTCGAGAACACTGGCAGTCACAAGCGACGGCAACTGCAACGGCACGGCACCCAGAAGCCCTTCAAGCCCGGCATGGCGTACGAGTTGCGACGAGGACACTTCGCCAAGGCACGCCGTCGAGTGACTGGCGGTCGCGCGCGACACAGCCCGCCATCCGCTGTCGGCAGGGCCTGGTGCACCCGCATTGACGACGACGAGCGCGCCGCCGGAGCTGAGTTCAAACGACAGGCATCCCCCGTGCGCGTCGCCCGACAGCCGGATCGGCGGCGGCGAACCAACGTCAGCAATCAAGATCGCATCGCCCCGCTCAAGCCGCGCATACTTAGAGGCCGGCGCAATTCCCCAATCGGCGATTGGCTTTGAATCGTAAGCGAGCAACGTGGCGAGCGCGGATGGATAGCCGACGCCCATGCCATTCAAACGAGCCACGCTCCCGCACCCCAGTTTGA
>JBBRKD010000231.1:0-4243 GCA_038218255.1 Hyphomicrobiales bacterium
CGTTGATCGCGGATCGGAACTGGCCCATAACGCCATCAGATACGCGCCAGTTGATGCTGTTGCCCGAAATGGATGCGGGCTATGACGGGCCGGAAATCACCACGGCCTGCTGGTCGATCTTGAATATTCGCCCCGACGACATGATGTGCGCGACATCACGCATGGTCGTCAAACGCAAGGGCGCAGCCCACCCCGTTGTGCTGCCGTGTACGCTGTTGCCCTATGATGCTGCGTTTGAAATGGGCGCAACGCTCACCTCAGCGGCGAGCGCCGATGGCGGCATGTTCAATGATGGCGCGGTGAAGCTCTGCCACGTGCATTGCGCCAAGTTCTGCGTGCTTGGCGGCGGCAGTTGTTCGTGATCGAAACAACAAAAAATCCGGAGTGAGCCGCAGCCCACCCCGGATTTGTATTGGTCAAGCGAAGATCAACCCTTGGCGAGCAAGTCGCGGATTTCCTTGAGGTAGACCTCAGAGGCAGGCGGCGCGGCGGGTGCTTCAGCTTCCTTCGGCTTCTGTGTCGAGTTGACCGCCTTGATGAGCAGGAAGATCGCAAACGCCGTGATCAGGAACTTGATGATCGCGTTAAGGAACAGGCCATACCCGATGGCAACTTCGGGGATTTTCTTAGCGGCATCTGCAGCCTGAAGCGGCAGCTTCAAGGTCGAAAAGTCGATTCCAGCCATGGCAAGGCCGATGGGCGGCATGATCACATTGTCGACCAGAGTGCCGACGATGGGAGCAAAGGCTGCCCCCAAGATGACGCCGACGGCCAAGTCGACGACGTTCCCCTTCATCGCGAAGTCTTTGAATTCTTGCAGCACACCCATGTCTGGTTCCCCTGGATTGGCTCCGCTCTGGAGCGGTCGTCATAAAGTGGCAACACGCCTCACATCAAGCAAAGCGCCCCCAAATCAGACGTTAGCTGATGACTGTAGCATTGACAATTGACACGCACAGGTTGAGCGCGAACCCTCCGATATCATCACAGCCATAGACAAACGAAGCCTCCCGAGCGCAGATTTGCGCACGCGCGCTCAAGCCAGCAAGAAATCAATCCGCCATGACCGGTCCCATGTTCGAGAGCTGGTCTGTGGTCCTGGTGGCGCTAGCCTACATCGGTGCCCTGTTCGCGGTCGCCTTCGTTGGCGACCGGGCCTTCCGGCGGCGTCAAGGGAACGGCGGACGCCCGCTGATCTACGCGCTCTCGATCACGGTTTACTGCACGTCGTGGACGTTCTTTGGCAGCGTCGGGCTGGCGGCAAACACCGGCTACGATTTCATTCCGGTCTATCTCGGGCCGATCTTGGTGTTTGTCTTCGGCCACCGGCTTTTGCTGCGGATCGTGCGGCTATCGAAGAGCCAGAACCTGACCTCGATTGCAGACTTCCTGGCCGCGCGCTACGGCAAGAGCCAGGCAGTGGCGGCCGTGGTGACGGTGGTCATGATCGTCGGCACGCTGCCCTATATCGCCCTGCAACTGAAGGCGATCTCGGCCTCCATCGAGACGCTGCTCGGCGGCGGGCCGCTGGTCCAAATCGCGCAGCCCGGCTTTGCCTTTGCCGACACGGCCATCCTGATCACGGTGGCGCTGGCAGCGTTCGCGATCCTGTTTGGCACGCGCCACATCGACGCGACGGAGCACCAGGATGGGCTGATGCTCGCGATCGCGGTTGAGAGCATCGTGAAGCTCGTTGCATTCGCGACCGTTGGTGCGTTCATCGTGTTCTGGATTTACGGCGGAGCGTGGAATTTCGCCCAGCGTGCGAGCTTTGACCATGATGTGACGCTTGCGTTCACACACGGGCTATCGGGCGGCAAATGGCTGACGGTGACGCTGCTGAGCATGGCGTGCGTGATCCTGCTGCCGCGCATGTTTCACGTGATGGTGGTCGAGAACAATTCAGAGCGTGAGATCGCGCGCGCGCGCTGGTTGTTCCCAGCATACCTGGTGGCGATCAACCTGTTTGTGATCCCGATCGCTGCCGCCGGCCTGATGACGCTCCAGCGCGGGATCGCAGACCCAGACGTCTTCGTATTGACCGTGCCGATGCACCAAGGCTCGCATGCGGTGGCCCTGATCGCCTTTCTGGGTGGCTTGTCGGCTGCAACCGCAATGGTGATCGTGGAAGCGGTGGCACTGTCGATCATGATCAGCAACGGCCTCGTGTTGCCCTTCATCCTGGGGCGCGGCCAAGCGTCAGATGAGACCGGCCGTGACGGCGACCTGTCTGGGTTCGTGCTTGCGGTAAGGCGCGCGTCGATCGTGATCCTGCTGCTGCTGGCCTATGGTGTTTATCGCGTGCTGGCCCAAAGCCAGTCTCTGGTCTCCATCGGCTTGATCTCGTTTGCAGCCATCGCCCAGGTGGCCCCGTGCTTTTTCGGCGGCCTGATGTGGCGCGGGGCGAGCGCGCGCGGCGCGATTTGGGGCATGCTGGCTGGCCTTGCGGTGTGGGCCTATACGTTGCTGCTGCCGTGGATTGCCAAAGCTGGATACCTTCCGGCGAGCTTTGTTCGCGATGGCCCCTTTGAGATCGGCGCTCTTCGTCCCGAGGCGCTGATGTACCTCCAGTTCGATCCGCTCTCGCACGCGGTGTTCTGGAGCTTGGCGGCCAACGTGGCGACCTATTGGGTGGTTTCCAAGCTCGGCGAGCTGGAACCCATCGAGCGGCTTCAAGCGCAAATCTTCGTGCCCGACGACGCCTACGAGCGGGCAACAACCCGAACCACGCGGCGGTGGCGGACCTCGCTGACGATCGACGACCTTGAGCGAACGGTGGCCCGCTATCTGGGACCCGAACGCACCACGCGGTCGTTTGCAGCCTATGCAGCGCGGCAGCGCACGTTGCCGGGCTTTGCAGCCCGCCTCACGCGTGAAGCCGACGCGCCCGCGATCCGATTTACCGAGCACCTTTTGACGAGTGCGATCGGCGCAGCGTCGGCACGCCTCGTCATGTCGCTCCTCTTGAAGCGGGGGAACGTCTCGCAGGTTTCAGCTCTGCGGTTGCTGGATGACGCCAACGAGGCGCTGCAATTCAATCGCGATCTGTTGCAGTCGGCGCTCGATCAGGTGCGGCACGGACTGTCGGTTTTCGACAAGGACATGCGGCTGATTTGCTGGAACCGTCAGTTCCGTGACTTGCTCAATTTGCCAGAAGAAATCGTGACGCTCGGTCTGCCGCTCGACGTTGTGCTACGGATCTCGGCTGGTCGCGCGGGACATGAAAGCTCGCTGATCGAGGCCATCATCGGCGACCGGGTTTTGAAACTCGCCGTGCGCCATGAGATCTATCACGAACGGGATTTGTCGCGCGATCGCATCCTCGAAGTGCGCACGAGCCCGATGCCACAAGGGGGGATCGTCGTCACCTATTCCGATATCACGCACAAAGTGCAATCGGACGCAGCGCTGGCACGATCGAACGAAACGCTGGAGCGGCGCGTTGAAGAACGGACGCGCGAACTCCTGGCGGTGAACGCAGCCCTGGAAGATGCCAAGGGCGAAGCGGAAGCCGCCAACATCGACAAGACGCGGTTCATCGCAGCGGCGAGCCACGACATCCTCCAGCCGTTGAACGCCGCACGGCTCTATGCGGCAAGCCTGTTAGAGCGCCCGCTGCCGCCCCCCGAATGGCATCTCGCCCGCAATTTGGATGCCTCTCTGGTGGCCGTCGAGGAAATATTCTCAGCCCTCATCGACATGTCGCGGATGGATGCGGGCCGACTGGACGCCGATATCGAGGCATTCCCGCTTGCGCCGATGCTCGACCAGTTGCGGGTGGAGTTCGCGCCGATCGCGAGCGCGAAAGGCGTCGAGCTGGCGGTGGTCCCCTCGTCGCGATGGGTGAAGACCGACCGCAGGCTGCTTCGGCGCGTGTTGCAGAACCTGCTAGGGAACGCCGTCAAATATACCGATCGGGGTCGGGTGGTGATTGGCGTGCGCCGACGGGGGACGATGCTTGCGCTGTGTGTGTATGACACGGGGCCAGGGATTGCGCTTGCGGACCGCGGTCTCATATTCAAGGAGTTCCAACGCCTCCACGAGACGGCAACGACGGAGCGCGGCGTCGGACTGGGCTTGTCGATCGTCGACCGCATCTGCCGTGTTCTGGGCACGCGGTTGGAACTGGTGTCCGAGGTCGGCAAGGGGTCGATGTTTGCCGTTCACGTCGAACCGGCCCCGCAGCGACCCGGTCTTGGCATCAAGGGAGCCATCGTCGGGGCGGGCCCGACGCCGGGCAGTT
>JBBRKD010000232.1:0-4239 GCA_038218255.1 Hyphomicrobiales bacterium
GATCCGGCGGTGGTAACGTTGGCCGATATCACCGGCATCGTTGCTGCAGCCAAGCTCGCGCCTAACGGGCGGGCACGGCTCATGCTGCACACGGGTGCCGCTGACACGCTGCACGAGATGGTGATCGCGATCCCGGCGGACAGTTGCGATCACCCCCATATCAATTTCAAATCGGGCAAATCGTTTCTGGCGCTGTCGGGTCGCTTTGCTGTTGTGTGTTTTTCTGATGATGGGTCGCAGGTATCGCCCATCGTGTTGTCGGCAGGGCCCTGGCCCGGCGCGCGAATGGCGCGGCTGCGCGCGCCTGCGTGGCATACGATCATCCCGCTCGACGGGGAGACGGCGTTTCTGGAGACGATCATCGGGCCGTTCGAGGGCAACCAATGGGCACCCTGGTTTCCTGATGCCGAGGACCGGGCCGGGCGGGAGCGCTTTGCGGCTCGCCTTCGCGATCTGTCGCGTGTAGCCGCGGCCTAACCCGCAGGTGGCTGGCGCGTCAAATCGCTGACCGCAGGCCAAGCATCAGTTCCATGTTCTGCACGGCGGCACCAGCAGCACCCTTGCCGAGGTTGTCCAGCCGCGCGACGAGGACGACCTGGCGCAAAGCCTCGTTGGCAAAGACTGCGAGTTCAAGTTTATCACAGCCGTTGAGCGTTTCGGCGGCGATGCGTCCGCCGAGCGCTTTGGCTGCGTGCGTGACGACTGACACGAGGCGCGCGCCCGCGTAATGCGCGGTCAGTGCAGCTTCGAGGTCGGCAGCCTTTGGTTTGCCCGGCAACACGTCGAGATGGAGCGGGATCGACACCAGCATGCCCTGGCGGAAGTTGCCAACGGAGGGCACGAAGATCGGGCGTCGGGTCAGGCCAGCGAAGGTCTGGAGTTCTGGCACGTGTTTATGTTCGAGCGACAGGCCGTAGAGTTCGAAGGCTGGCGCGGTCTTGGCTTCGTAGGCAGCAATCATCGCGTTGCCGCCGCCGGAAAAGCCGCTGACGGCGTTCACGGTCACAGCGGCGTCGCGCGGCAGAAGGCCAGCATCGATGAGCGGCCTCAACAGCGCGATTGCACCCGTCGGATAGCAGCCGGGGTTGGTCACGCGCCGCGACGTGGCGATCTGGTTCGCCTGCGTGCCATCGAGTTCAGGAAAACCATAGGTCCAGCCCGGTGCCGTGCGGTGGGCGGTCGAAGCGTCGATGAGTTTGGGGCTGGAGGCGCCAAGGCTATCGGCAAGTGCGGTTGCGTCGACGGCTGCGTCGTCGGGAAGGCATAAGATCACAAGGTCGGAGCTGGCCATAATGTCGAGGCGCGCGGATCGGTCTTTGCGGTGCGCTGGATCGATGCGCGCAACCGTGACCTCAGCGATGGCGTTGAGACGTTCTCGGATTTGGAGGCCGGTGGTCCCGGCCTCGCCGTCGATGAAGATTGTTGGTTTTGACATGCTGGCTTTGGGGACATTCTGGCTTCGGGTTGGTCGGACATCAGATCGGCCACCCAAGCCGGTGCGTCACCGGAAGCCGCGCATGGCCCACGTCCAGAGGGAGTCCGCGCAACCGATCGCATAGGTCTTGCATGCCACTTCGTGCGACCCGCGATAGATCATGTCGAGGGAGACGTAAACAATGATCGCGAGACCGATCCAGGAGATGGCTGGGTACTTTGTCAGCAATTGCGCGATGTAGTGCGACGCGACCGCCATCAGCACGATTGCGACCGTGAGGCCGATCACGAGAACCATCGGCGAGCCCTTGGCCGCTCCGGCAACCGCGAGCACGTTGTCGAGCGACATCGTCACGTCGGCCAGGATGATCTGGATAAGGGCTGCGCCAAAACCCATGGTACCGGCAGCGACGGCTGTTCCAGTGTGGTCTGCACTTGGGATGGCGTGCGCGTCGGGATCGCGCAATTGCTGGTACATTTTCCAGCACACAAACAGGAGAAGCAGGCCGCCCGCCAGCGTCAGGCCAACGATCGCCAGAAGCTGGGACGTCAGGGCGGCAAAGAAGATCCGCAGGACGACGGCGCCCGCGATTCCCCAGAAGATGACTTTGGCGCGGATTTCAGGTGCGACGCGCGATGCCGCCAAGCCGACGACAATCGCATTGTCGCCGGCCAGCACGAGGTCGATCATGATGACGTTCATGAGCGGGACGAGGTTGGTCTTCCACCAGCCCTGCGTCAGAAGCTGCCCAAGCTCAGCAAGTAGTGCTTCCATTCACGAGTCCTGCCCGGTCTGCTTCGTCAATAACTCGGGACGTGGGACTTCATTGCCGATGCCACAACCCCCTGTGACCGCGATACAACGTATGGCCCATAAAAAAACAGCCCGCCGGAGGGCGAGCTGTTTTCGTGGTGATGGTGGTGTGCGGCGACCGCCGATCAGCGCTTCGAGAACTGGAAGCTGCGGCGGGCTTTCATGCGGCCGTACTTCTTGGCTTCGACGATACGGCTGTCACGCGTCAGGAAGCCGCCGGGCTTGAGGGCCTTGCGGAGGTCGGGCTCGTAGTACGTCAGCGCCTTAGAGATCCCGTGGCGCACCGCACCAGCTTGGCCAGAGAGGCCGCCGCCTGCGACCGTGACGGTGATGTCATACTGGTCGGAGCGCGCGGCGGCGACGAGCGGTTGCTGAAGGAGCATTTGCAGCACGGGGCGCGCGAAGTACGCCTTGAAGTCCTTTGTGTTGACGGTGATCTTGCCCTTGCCGGGCTTGATCCACACGCGGGCAACAGCGTTTTTGCGCTTGCCGGTCGCATAGGCGCGGCCGAACTTGTCGAGCTTTTGGACGTGAACGGGAGCGCTTGCGGTCGCTTGAGCGGCCAGTGCGCCTGCGGCTGGGCCGCCTGACTTCAAGGAGCCGAGATCGTTCAGAGTTTTGGTTTCGGTCGCCATTGGATCAGGCCCCCACGTTCTTACGGTTCAGCTTCGCCACGTCGAGCGGGGCCGGGTTTTGCGCCACATGCGGATGGGTCGCGCCCTTGTACACTTTGAGATTGCGCATGATTTTGCGCATCAGTGGGCCGCGGGCGAGCATCCGCTCAACGGCCTTTTCGATCACGCGCTCGGGGAACTTGCCCTCGATCAGACGCCGCGGTGTGGTTTCCTTGATCCCGCCGGGATAGCCCGTGTGCCGGTAGTAGCGCTTGTCTTCGTACTTCTTGCCGGTGAAGACGACCTTCTCGGCGTTGATGACGATGATGTTGTCGCCGCAATCGACGTGGGGCGTATAGATTGCGCGGTGTTTGCCTTTGAGGCGGATGGCAATGAGGGCCGCGAGACGGCCGACGACGAGACCGTCGGCGTCGATCACGATCCACTTCTTGTCCACCTCTGCCGCTTTGGCCGAAAAGGTTTTCATGGGAGTTCGCTCCTGGAGCTTTCGTTTTGGTTCGGTCGAGGGCGCTCCGGCTGGCCCTAGACAATCCTGCGGGTGTAAGAGCGTGCAGGGCTTGTGTCAATCAGTGCGCGTGAAAATTGAGCAAAAACAGTGTATTTAGTTGCACGGTATTTTGATACCTACTAAAGGTATTATATTACCTTAGGGAACAAAATTCGCTTCGTGCGTGTTTGTGTGACGGTTACCGTCAGTTCGACGAGGCAGCGGCCATCACACGCGGCCTTAAACGAGACATCTCGACGGGTGCGCGACGATGTGCGACGGACATCCGGGTTGTCCACCGTCTTAGTGTGGACGTGATGACGAACCATTTTGTAGAGCCTGACAGCGCAGGTGGGTTCAAGACCTGCCGCACGTGAGATTAGATCCAGAAAACAAGGGAGTTTTGACGATGTTGAAGCTGGCGCGAATCGTCGTGGCCGTCGCAGGTCTCGTGACAGGCGTTGCCTTAAGTGGGGGTGCTGCTTTTGCGCAAGACATCAAGCAGATCAAACTCACCGATAAACAAGTGATGGGGTTTGTGACGGCGCAAAAAGATCTTGCTGCCATCGCCACGAAGATCCAGGCCGCAGGCGACAAGCCCGACGCGCCGCTGCAAGGTGAACTCGAAGGCATTGCCAAGAAGCACGGATTTGCAAATTTCGCCGAACTCGACGATGTGGCGGCCAACATCTCAATCGTGATGGCAGGGCTTGATCCCCAGAGCGGGACGTTCACCGACCCGATCGAGGCTCTCAAGAAAGAACTGGAAGACGTAAAGAAGGACGCCACGATCCCAGACGCCGACAAGAAGCAGCTTGTGTCTGAGCTCGAAGAGGCGATCAAGACGACGCCAACCCTGCAGAACAAAG
>JBBRKD010000233.1:0-4232 GCA_038218255.1 Hyphomicrobiales bacterium
TGGCACCCAGGCCCGCCTGCTCACGGGCGCTGGATATACCTCGGCTCGCGAGATCGCAAACGCCGACGTCCCAGCCCTGTGTGCCGCCGTCCTCCGATATGCAAGCTCGGGAGCAGGCCAGCAGACGTTGCGCGCTTCCGCAATCCCCGACCCCGAGCGGATTGCGGGTTGGGTCCGTGCGGCCCGTGGAGCCTGAGTAGACTTGCTTAGGTCAGGCTCCACATCAACGCAGAGCGCCAACGCGGTGCGCAATGGCCGATAGGCGTGGTGCGGACGGTGGGACTCGAACCCACACGCTCTTTCGAACTCAGGATTTTAAGTCCTGTGTGTCTACCGTTCCACCACGTCCGCAGCGCTGTTGGAGGGAGCCTTATGGGGCGGACTGGGGCTGATGCGCAATCGAGATTGCGCATCTCTCACGGCGCGCCCTCCGTTCGTTTCGGCCGACACGTCTCAGCGAGCGCCCACCGGGCAAACGCAAATGATCGCGCGCGCCCCCAAAGTCCCCGGCGAACGTGGGTCGTTCTCCACGGTGCGATCTGACGCGAGAGGCTAGAGCCCTTCGCCTTCGTACGGTGCGACCCGGCAATCCGTGCCGCGTGCTGCCAACGCCTTACAGACTTTCCTGGCGTCGGCGGCTGTTTTGATCGGCCCTGCCAGCAGATCAAACGTCGGTCCCGCCTGATCTGTGCCGCCAGCCTGGAAGCGAGGCTGCAACTTGCCAAGCGTGGCTCCGTGCTGGTCGGATAGCAGCGCCCAGTTGAGCCGTAGGGCGTCCAACGAGGGTGCCGACGACAGTTGCACCGCAAAGGGCTTTGGCTCGGGCTTCACCTTGGCCGGGCCGAACGCAATGACTGCAGGCGGCGCAATGTCCTCAAGCGCGGGCACGGGGGACGCTACGGCTTTCACAGCGGGAGACGTTGGTTTGGGTGTCCCCGCTAGGCTTCCCGTTTCGAGCGGCATGGCCGGTTTCAGCGGCGCGGTCGCGGCGATCGGCGCGATCGGAGCCGTTGGCAGCGTCGCAACAGGGGCAGCAACGGAAGCCGCAGCAACAGGGGCGATGACTGAGGCCGCGCGCGGCGCGACAGGGCGACCGGTGATGATCGCCATCCGCTCTTCGATTGCGGCCAAGCTGGCAATGGCTGCTGGATCGTGGGCGTTGCGTTCGAGTTCAGCGCGCAGCACGCCAAGATCAGCCTGGTAATCGGCAAGCCCCCGGCGCAACCCGTCGACCTCGGCTGTTAGCTTCTCGACGGCTCCCGTCGTTTGAGGTCGATCGGCGGCGGCCTGGGGAGCTCCCAGACTGCGAATGGCCGAATGGCCCAGATAGGCAACCGAAACGCAGGCCAGCAGCGCCCAGGTCGCGAGGTATAGGCGCGGGAGCCCGTGCGGCCTCGCAGCCACGGCGCGGTCGCTCGGCACGCGAAGAGTTCCTAAATCGACGGCCGTCATTGATCACCTCGCGGCGCGCGGACGATTGGCTCGAGCCTGCGCGAAATATCGGATTTTGGTTCTGTTGGGAGACGTCCTATGAGTCGCGTCACCGCGTCAACGCGCGGGCTGGAGGGTTGTCGCCGACCCTGTGGATGATGGCTTAACCTGTGGCGAACCTACGTCTTGATGCTGCGCGCAGCACTCCGGTATGCACTCGATGCTGACGTTTGGACTGCGCGCGGATGCCAGCTCGTGTCGCCGAAGTCACGGCGAACGAGCCTCGTATTTGCCAGATCTGCTCCAATACTTGGCTCCAATACGTGGTTTGCTCCCGTTGCCCTGAATTCCCCCCACCTTGTGCCTGGACAGAATCATGACGGCTTCACCTCAGCCCCGCTCCCTCACGATCGTCGTCCTGGCGGCTGGAAAGGGCACCCGCATGAAGTCCGCCCGCGCCAAAGTCCTCCATCAGGTCGGCGGTCGCTCCATGCTGGGCCACGTACTCGCGCTGACGGAGTGCGTGCGCGCCGACCACGTGGCGGTGGTCATCGGCCCTGGTATGGATGAGGTCCGCGCTGAGGTCGCGCGTTTGGCGCCAAGCGCAACTGTGTTTGTTCAAGCCGAGCAGCGCGGCACCGCCGACGCAGTGCTCGCCGCCCGCGACGCCCTCAAGGCTGCATCGGGTGACTGTCTGGTCCTCTACGCCGACACGCCCCTGATCGACGCTGGCACCATCGAGCGCCTGCGCGCCGAACTCGCCTTAGGTGCTGGCCTTGCGGTGCTGGGCTTTCACGCCGCCGACCCGACCGGCTATGGCCGCCTGCTGACGGACGCCGACGGACGCCTCGCCGACATTCGCGAGGAAAAGGACGCTACATCGGCCGAACGGTCGGTCACGCTGTGCAACTCTGGCGTCATGGCCTTTGCCCTGGCCGATACGGTCGGCGTCCTGGAGCGCATCGGCAACGCCAACGCTAAGGGCGAATTTTATCTTACCGACGCCGTCGCCATCGCGCGGGCCGATGGTGCCCAAACCGCCGTCGTCGTTTGTCTGGAGACCGAAGTTCTCGGCGTGAACGCACGCGATCAGCTCGCAGTTGCCGAACGCCTGTTCCAAAACAAGGCCCGTGCCCGCGCCATGGCGGACGGCGCGACATTGATTGCACCCGAAACGGTTCATTTCAGCTTTGATACGCGGACCGGCCGCGATGTCGTGATCGAGCCCAACGTGATGTTTGGCCCCGGCGTCACCATCGGCGACAACGTTGTTATCCGCGCCAACTGCCATGTGACGGGCGCAACGCTCGCCGACGGCGTCGAGATCGGGCCATTTGCTCGCCTTCGGCCGGGTGCTGATTTGGGTCCCGACGTTCACATCGGCAACTTCGTCGAGATCAAAAATGCCCGGCTGGAGCGCGGCGTGAAGGCTGGCCATCTCGCCTATATCGGGGATGCGCGCGTCGGCGAAGGCGCGAATATCGGTGCTGGCACCATCTTGTGCAATTACGACGGGTTTCGCAAACACCACACCGAGATCGGCGCTGGCGCGTTCATCGGCTCCAATTCGTCGCTTGTTGCACCTGTTAAAATCGGCGCAGGCTCGTATATCGGGTCGGGCAGCGTGATCACCAAGGACGTGGCCGCTGGCAGTCTCGCGCTTGAACGGTCTCCACAAGAAGAGCGGCTTGGATGGGCAGAAAAGTTCAAAACCCTGATGGGCCGCCGTAAATAACCCCGAATCACGGGGCGGACATCATCCGTAACATGGCGTGAATTTTGCTTGGCGCTAGAAGCCGTTAGCGTACAATAACACGAAGCAGGAACCAAGCATGTGCGGAATTGTCGGAATTCTCGGGTCTAAGCCGGTTGCCACCGATCTGGTGGACGCGCTGCGTCGCCTCGAATACCGTGGCTACGATAGTGCCGGCATCGCAACGGTCGAGAATGGACACCTTGAGCGCCGCCGCGCCGAAGGCAAGCTGCGCAATCTTGAAACGCGCCTCATCGCCGATCCGCTGAACGGTCACACGGGCATCGGTCACACCCGCTGGGCAACGCATGGTCGCCCGACCGAGCGCAACGCCCATCCTCACATGAGCGCCGAAGTCTCGGTCGTTCACAACGGCATCATCGAGAACTACCGTGAGTTGAAGGCCGAGCTGTCCGCCAAGGGGCATGTGTTCGAGACCGATACCGACACAGAAGCCGTCGTTCACCTGATCACGGACGAAATGCGTGGAGGTCGTGCGCCCGCCGCCGCCGTCAAAGCCGCGTTGGGCCGCCTTCAGGGTGCCTTCGCGCTTGGCATCATCTTTTCTGGCCACGACGACATGATGATCGCAGCCCGACAGGGCAGCCCGCTCGCACTCGGCCATGGCCAGGGCGAGATGTACCTGGGTTCGGACGCCATCGCGCTCGCCCCGTTCACGGACGCGATCACCTATCTCGAAGAGGGGGACTGGGCGATCTTGCGCCGTTCGGGGGCCGAAATCTTCGACAAGGGCGGCTTCCGCGTCGAGCGTCCGATGATCAAATCGGTCGCGTCGTCCCTGCTGGTCGACAAAGGCAACCACCGCCATTTCATGGCGAAGGAAATTCACGAGCAACCCGAAGTCATCAGCCACACCCTGTCGAATTATATCGACATGGGCGCTGGCACCGTCACCTTCCCCGATCTTGGCATCGATCTTTCGGCGATTACCCGCGTCACGCTCTCGGCTTGCGGCACGGCCTACTATGCAGGCCTCGTCGGCAAATACTGGATCGAGCGGTATGCGCGCATCCCGGTCGAGATCGAC
>JBBRKD010000234.1:0-4218 GCA_038218255.1 Hyphomicrobiales bacterium
GGTCGGCAGCAAGTTTGATCTGAAAGTTGAGTTTCCAGGCGCACCTGACCTTAAAGACCTCCGCGTCACGATCAACGGCGAGGATGCGACCAAGGCATTGGGCGCTGAGGCAAAATTGATCGAGCGCGAGGAAGGCAACGATCACGTGGCCTATTGGCTGCGGCAGGTTTCGCTCCCCAAGGCTGGCAAAATCACGGTTGAGGCGATCGCTGGCAACGACAAGAAAATCATCACCTGGGAGGCGTTCGATACGCCCAAAGGCCGCGTCGCAAAGAACGTCATCTTGTTCGTAGGGGATGGCTTGTCGGTTGCCCATCGAACGGCGGCGCGCATGCTCTCGAAGGGTATCGTTGAGGGCCGCTATGGCGGGGAACTCGCCATCGATGACATGCCGCACATGGCCCTTGTTTCAACGGCTGGATCAGACGCGATCGTCACCGACAGCGCAAACTCGATGTCGTCTTATACAACGGGTCACAAGACGTGCGTTAACGCGATGGGCGTGTACTGCGCCAAGAATAAGGGCACGTTGAACCATCCCAAGGTCGAGACCATCGCCGAACTGGTCAAACGCCGCCTCGGCCTTGCCATCGGTGTCGTGACCAATACCGAGATCGAAGACGCGACACCGGCCGCCATGGTGTCTCACACCCGCCGCCGCACGGACTACGACGACATTGTCCGCATGTACTTTGACGCCCAGCCCGAGGTGATGCTTGGCGGGGGCACGCCGAATTTCCTGCCCAACTCAAATGCTGCCGGTAAGCGGGCCGATAGCGACGATTACATCCAGAAGTTCACCGGCGCCGGGTACGTCTACGCGCAGACCAATACCGAACTGAAGGATCTCAGCGGCAAGTCCGAAACCAGGAAGCTGTTAGGCCTGTTCAACAAGCAAAACATCGACGGTGCGCTCGACCGCAAATTCCTCAAAAAGGGAACCGTCGGCCTCTATCCCGACCAGCCCGACCTCACCGATCAAGTTAAAAGCGCGCTACAGGTGCTGAATCGCAACGACAAGGGCTTCATGCTGATGGTCGAGAGCGGACGCATCGACAAGTACAGCCATTCGCTCGACTGGGAACGCGCCGTCTACGACACGATCATGCTCGACAACGCCGTGCAGGTTGCCAAAGACTTTGCCGGTGATCGCAACGACACATTGATTATCGTGGTGCCCGATCATGCCCATCCGGTCTCTATCATCGGCACCTACGACGATGCGGCTGGCTATGGCCTACGCGACAAGCTGCAACTCTATGACAAATCCAAGTTCCCGAATTACGCCAAGGCAGATGCTGAAGGGTATCCGCCCACCGTCGATGTCTCGCGTCGCCTAGCCTTTGTGTTTGCAGCCTTCCCTGACCATTGCGATGCCGGGCGACCCTACCTGGACGGCGAGAACGTGCCGGCATCTGTGTCAATTTTGGCCGGTAAGGCTGAAGCCAACGAAAAGAACTGCGCGCTTCCAGGCTCGGCGCGCCGGTTTGGCAACCTCCCATCAATGTCACAGGCCGGCATTCATTCGGGCGACGATGTGATCCTCACCGCGATGGGGCCAGGCGCTGACCAGTTCCGCGGTCGCATCGACAACACGCGCGTGTTCCGCGCGATGGCCGTCGCACTCGGGTTGGGACAGTAGTTCGGCCCCAGCGACAGACACGATCGACAGGCTTGCAAGCGGCTGCGAGCCTCGCCATAACACCTCCGGAGGCTGGCGGCGGACGATGCCCTCGCCAACCGGGTCAGGTCCGGAAGGAAGCAGCCCTAACGATCAGGTGCCGGGTCGTTCGCCAGTCTCTTTTTGTGTCTCACGCGCTGAAGGCGCTCCGACGGGGCGCGCCACCGGGCGCGGATCGCTATCGCTCCCTGACGCTTCCGCGTCGGACCATCAGCGCTTTGCGCCGATTGCGGTCAGGTGCTTTTTTCTTTTTTGTCTCACGCGCTGAAGGCGCTCCGACGGGGCGCGCCACCGGGCGCGGATCGCTATCGCTCCCTGACGCTTCCGCGTCGAGTCACGTTGCCAATCTCCATCTCCCTGGCTTTTTGTCTCACGCGCTGAAAGCGCTCCGACGGGGAGCGCCACCGGGCGCGGGTCGCTATCGCTCCTCGACGCTTGCGCGTCGGACCATCGGCGCTTTGCGCCGATCGTAAGGGCAGCGCTTTGCGGCGCTGAGCGTTGGGCGGCTTGCCCGCGAGTGGCTAAGACCATACAAGTGCCGATGGAAGGGCTCCATGGCCAAGAAACCGACAGCACCGCCGCCAACCGATGCGCCGCCGTGGGACACGGGCGAACCCGCGTTCGTGCCCGATGGCCCGGGCATGTTTGGGGACATGCCGCCTGCGGTGCCAGCTAACCTTTCGCTAAAGCCCATTGACCTGTCGGCTAAGCCGTATGTGGTGCTCGCCCGCAAATACCGTCCGCAGGCATTTCCGGACCTGATCGGCCAGGAGGCGATGGTCACGACGCTGCGGCATGCGTTTACGTCAGGGCGGATCGCGCAAGGCTACATGCTGACAGGCGTGCGTGGGGTCGGCAAGACAACCACCGCTCGCATCCTTGCGCGCGGGCTTAACTACGAGATTGACGGCCAAAAAACCGGACCCACGGTCGACATGCCCGTGCTCGGACGCCATTGCGCCGAGATCATCGCGAGCCGCCACCCTGACGTCGTTGAAATGGATGCGGCCTCAAACACCGGCATCGAAAACATCCGCGAAATCATCGAGAGCGCGCGCTACAAACCGATCGTCGCGCGCACCAAAGTTTTCATCATCGACGAAGTCCACATGCTGTCGAAAAGCGCATTCAACGCGCTGTTGAAGACGCTGGAAGAACCGCCCGAGCATGTGAAGTTCATCTTCGCCACGACCGAGATCCGCAAGGTTCCCGTCACCGTGTTGTCGCGCTGTCAGCGGTTTGATTTGCGGCGGGTGGACGTGCCGGTGCTTGCCGCCCACTTCAAAGGTATCGTTGCCAAAGAAGGTGCCGTCGCCGATGACGACGCCATTGCGCTCATTGCGCGGGCGGCCGAAGGCTCGGTGCGCGACGGACTGTCGATCCTGGATCAGGCCATTGCACTGTCGCTCGGCAAGCCCGGCTCGAGCGTCACTGCGGCCCAAGTGCGCGACATGCTGGGGCTGGCTGATCGCGGACGCATATTCGACTTGCTCGACCTCATGGTGTCAGGGGCTGTCGCGCCAGCACTGGCCGCCCTTGCAGCCCTCAACCGCGATGGGGCTGAGCCTGCCCAGGTGCTCGCCGATCTGGCCGATGCCGTGCATCAGACGGCGCGCGTCAAGGTCGTTGGTGCGGACGCTGCCAGCGAAGCAATGTCGGGGGAAGAAAAGCGCCGCGCCCAGGCGCTGGCCGTCGATCTTTCTGTGCCGTTGCTGTCGCGCCTCTGGCAGATGCTGCTGAAGGGGCATGAGGAAGCGGCAAAAGCTGGCGATCCACTGGCTGCGGCTGAAATGGTGCTCATTCGCATCGCGCACACCGCTGATCTGCCAGCGCCTGATGATTTGATCCGCGCGCTTGGCAGCGACCGGCCCGAGCGGCGCACGCCACTTGTCGAGCAGCCGCAGGCTCGATCCACAGCCAGCGGGCCTTTAAATGCGACGCCGTCCGGTCCATCGGCGGCGGCAGCGCCATCAGACGCCCACGGCGGCGACGATGACGCCTACGACCACAGTGGCCCATCGCTCTCGATGGACGAGGGCGTGCCTGAGGACGAAACGTTTACGCCGGTGATCCCGGCTGTCGTTCACCTGGCCTCGTTTGCCGATGTGGTGGCACTCGCTGGTCACCACCGGGAAGCCAAACTGCGCGTCGACCTCGAAGACAGCGTCAGCCTCGTCAAATTCGATGCGGCGGCCGGGTCGATCGACCTGTTCCTCCTGCCCGGCGCGCCAACGGCGCTGCCCAACGAGTTGCGCGAAAAGCTCAAGCGCTGGACAGGGCGCAATTGGGTCGTGATGCTGAGCAAACGCGCAGGTGAACCAACGCTTGGCGCGCGTCGCCGGGAGCGCGAGATCCAGGAGCGCGCGATCCTGGAGCGCCATCCAGCCGTTCAAGCGGTGCTAGCTGAGTTTCCAGGAGCTGCGATCTCAACGATCCGGACTGTCCAGACCGTGAGTGATGATGACGAGGCGGCTACGGGTTAAGCCCGGCAGGCAGACGAGAGGGACGCGATGAAAGACATCATGGGAATGATGAAG
>JBBRKD010000235.1:0-4217 GCA_038218255.1 Hyphomicrobiales bacterium
TGATCGACCTTTCGCAGGATTTGAACCTCTATTTCGTGGTGCTCGCGATCTTCGCCTTCGGTTTTGCGGTCATCTATCGCGCCATCCATTCCCCGTTCGGTCAGGTTCTCAAAGCCATCCGCGAGAACGAGACGCGCGCCATTTCGCTTGGCTACCGCGTCGATCAGTACAAGCTGATTGCGTTCGTGATCTCAGGCGCACTCGCGGGGCTTGCGGGGGCCACAAAGGCAATCGTGTTCCAGCTTGCCTCGCTGACGGACGTCAACTGGCCGATGTCAGGCGAGGTTGTCCTCATGACGTTGCTTGGCGGCCTTGGAACCGTGCTCGGCCCGGCAGTGGGCGCCGCCGTCATCATCACCATGCAGAATTATCTGAAGGGGCTCGGCGACTGGGTGCTCGTCGCGCAGGGCGTGATCTTCGTCGTCACCGTCATCTTGTTCCGGCGCGGCATCGTCGGCGAAATTGCAGCGGCTGCCGCCATGTTGCGCCGCAAACCACCCGGCCACACACTGTCGGGCTAAAAATGCCCGCGGCCGGTGTCAATGCGCGTTCAGCAGCAACCAGTCTGCGTGCATTTTTGTTCGCCGTCGACCCGTTGAGGGAACCACGCGCTTGCCAAGATTGTTGTGGTTGGCAATGCGCGCAACTGGTGCCGCATCCCGATCAACGAGCCTTAACTGGCACGCACGCCAATTTCAGGAGATTGCCATGATCCCGCAGACCACGACCAAAACGATCAAGCCTGAGATTGTTCACATCTCGGGAGCTAGTCCAACCCCGCTTCCACCCGCTGCGCCCGAGCCCCAAGATCCCCCTGCCGCACCTGTAGGCGATCCTGTGCAGCCGCCCATCACCGAGCCACCGCAACTGCCCCAGCCGATGCGCGATGCAGCGTGAGAGGGTTTCCCGCGTAGGTGACCCGCAAAGTGTTTATTTGGTGAGGTTTTGGTGATCCCTGCGAGAATCGAACTCGCCTTACCAGAATGAAAATCTGGTGTCCTAACCGATAGACGAAGGGACCGATCAGGCTGTCCGTATAAGAAAACTCGGCGCGCGATGCAAGTGTTTGTCGTCGGCAATTGTCAGGTGCGGCGACGGGTCGTCATCGCAGCGTCATACCCCGACATCACGGCTGTTTCCTGGGGTCGGCGGCATCTTCGATCATCAGTTCGGTTTTTTCCCGGCCCTGCCAGCTATCGCGCTTGACGGTGCCCGCCACGTGGATCGGCAGGGCGTTGGTGTTGCCGAGCAGAAGATCTCCCAGCGGCTGGCCAACGGCTCGGAACGCCACGCCGTCGATCCGCGCGCCGTCGCCCGCTTCCAGCACGCAGCGGACGTGCGCATCCGCCACGACCTTGACGAACTTCACCCGGTGGGCTGGAAAGGCAAACCGCGGCGTCGGATTGCCCTGCCCATAGGGCCCCGCGCGTTCTAGGAGCGCGATAAGCTCATCGTTGATACTGGCGGGCGTCAGTGCCCCGTCGATCTCAAGCCCCGCGTTGAGCCGGGCACGCGATGTGGCGTCCTTTAAGCGCGCGGCCAATGCGGCCTTCACGCCGTCTGCCTTCACTCGCTCCAGCGTGAGGCCAGCCGCCATCGCATGCCCGCCCCCTTTGACGAGTTGTCCGCTGGCGACAGCAGCCCTCACCGCGCCGCCGATATCGACGCCTGCGACCGAGCGCAGCGATCCCGTGCCCGTGGTGCGGGCGGCATCTGCGGCGTTGGGCTCCCACGCGATGACGCACGCCGGGCGCTTGAACCGATCGACCAGCCTTGAAGCCATCAGCCCAACCAGCCCCTTATGCCATGTGGGGCTGCCGACGAAGATTAGCGGCGTATCAGGATCGGCGTCCACCTGCTTGTCGGCAAGCGCGGTCGCCTCCTCCAGCATCGCCGTTTCGAGTTCCTTGCGCTGCTTGTTGACCTTGTCGAGGATGGCGGCAATCCGGGCAGCCTCGATGGGGTCGTGGGTTGCCAACAGCTTAGAGCCAAGCGCTGCATCCCCGATGCGCCCGCCAGCATTGATGCGGGGGCCGAGGATGTACCCCAGATGATAGGGCGTTGGCGCGGTGTCGAGGCCGGCTGCATCAAACAGCGCCTTCAAGCCAATGTTTTCGCGCGCCTTCATCACCTGTAGGCCCTTGGTCACGAACGCGCGATTGACGCCCGTCAGCGGCACCACATCGCAGATCGTCGCCAGCGCCACGATGTCGAGATCGCCGAGCAGGCGCGGCTCCGGCGTCCCGCGCGCATACACGCCCCTTCGGCGTAGCTCGCGTTGGGTCGCAACAAGCACCAGAAACACCACACCCGCCGCGCACAAATGCCCTTGCCCCGACATATCATCCTGGCGGTTGGGGTTCACGACGGCAAGCACTTCGGGCAGCCGCTCGTCGGCCTGATGGTGGTCGATGACGAGCACGTCGCATCGGCCCCGGGCAGCACCAAGCGGCTCGAAACTCGTCGTCCCGCAGTCGACCGTCACGATCAACTGCGCGCCTTCCTTGATGAGCGCGTCGATCGCGGTCGCATTCGGGCCGTAGCCTTCAAACAGGCGGTCGGGGATATAGATCCGCGCGTCCAGCCCGTGATGGGCAAGGAAGCGGTGCATCAGCGCGGACGATGCCGCCCCATCCACGTCGTAGTCGCCAAAGATTGCAACTCGCTGGTGCGCTTCCACCGCATCTGCGATCCGCGCCGCCGTTTTGTCCATGTCGCGCAAGGTCGATGGGTCGGGCAGCAACGCCTTGATCGTCGGATCGAGAATGGTCTCAACCTCGTCGAGGCGGATGTTTCGGGCGGCGAGCACACGGCCGAGCAGATCGGGCAACCCGTACTGCTGGCTGATGGCGGCGGCGAGCTTGCTCGCCTGCGGGTTGAGCCGATCGCGCCAGGCAAATCCGCGCGCCGACGCTGTCACGCCGAGGAATGCGGTTGGCTCGATCGTCGCATGTGCGGCAGTTGATTTGCGCGCGGCACCCATGGGTCTTTAATCCTTGATCACCGAATCGGCTCACATAACGCTAGCAGCTCGCGACGCCCCCCTTTAAGGCCGTTTGAAAAACCCAATGTGGATGACGCCGATGGTGTTCCTCCGTTGGCTGTCGTAATCCTGGCAGACTTTATCGGCTAGGACTGCCGCGTCGCGGCGGGCGCGGCAGCAAAACACAATCGGATAGGACCCAACGCCATGACACTCGCGCAAATCGAACCCTATAAAATCTATATCATCCTCGGGTTGATCGGCCTCGTCGCTGGCTGGCTTTCGGGCGTCCTGCTCGGAGGTGGCGGCTTGCTGCGCAATCTCATCGTCGGCGTGCTTGGAGCGTTCGTCGGTGGCATGCTCGTTGAATCGAAGCTGCTGGTCCTGCCGAAACTGCCCGTTGTCGACCAAATCCCGTACGGCAATCAGATCGTGGTTGCGACCATCGGCGCGATCCTAATCACCATATTTGCCCGCGTGATCGCCGGTAGCCGTTAATCACACCCATCAAACTGAGGGCTTGATCTCCAAACGGGTGCAGCGCACGTATGACTATAACGTGAGGCACCCGCTTGGAGGGCTTATGGTCACGGTTCACGATGCGACGGCCCCACGGCCCCGCCATCCCGAAAAGGCAGCGCGGCCAGATAGCCCCCGCCTGAAAAAGCCAGATTGGCTCCGCATCAGGCTGCCAAGTTCGGACGGCTATGCCCAAACGGCCCGTATCGTCGCCGATCATGGTCTGTCGACCGTGTGCAAAGAGGCGGCCTGCCCCAACATCGGCGAATGCTGGTCGAAAAAGCACGCGACCATGATGATCATGGGCGACATCTGCACGCGCGCCTGCGCGTTCTGCAATGTCGCAACCGGCAAGCCTGTGGCGCTCGATCCGACCGAGCCGCAGCGCGTCGCCGATGCTGTCGCCAAACTCGGGCTCGAACACGTCGTCATCACGTCGGTTGATCGCGACGACCTGGAAGACGGCGGGGCGGCCCACTTTGCTGCCGTCATCACCGCGATCCATTCCGTCATGCCAGCAACAACGGTCGAAGTCCTCACGCCTGACTTCCTGCGCAAGGACGGTGGTCTCGAAACCGTGATTGCCGCCCGTCCAGACGTGTTCAACCACAACCTCGAAACCGTGCCCGGCCGCTACCTCACGATCCGCCCCGGTGCGCGATACTTTCATTCGCTCCGGCTGCTCCAGCGCGCCAAGGAACTGGACGCCAGCGTC
>JBBRKD010000236.1:0-4215 GCA_038218255.1 Hyphomicrobiales bacterium
AATCAGAATCGTCAGCCTCCCAGCAGGCGAA
This sequence comes from Hyphomicrobiales bacterium, assembly GCA_038218255.1. Classification (GTDB taxonomy): domain Bacteria; phylum Pseudomonadota; class Alphaproteobacteria; order Rhizobiales; family Hyphomicrobiaceae; genus JANXVY01. Next base: position 32 of record JBBRKD010000236.1, read on the forward strand.
GGGCGAGAGAGAAGGGCACAGCGGCCGAGGTCAGCCGTACGTTTCGTACGATCCTGCCGACATAACGGGCATCGGCATGCTGATTGTAGTCGCGGGCGCCATTCTCGACAAAGGTCTCGCCGTGCGAGTGGCCCGAGTGGAGCGAAGCTGCGGGGCGTCAATCGCTGATGGATCAGCTCGAGTGACGCAATGCCGCCTGTTATCGAACGACAGGAGAGGCGGCACTGACCTGGACAAGCACGTCTACTGGCACGACGTCGATCGAAACGGCGCTTTGTTCGACGGGACGGTTCATGGCGCCGGCACCGCACCGCCGCCGTTCGCGAGGCGCTGCATATCCCGCATGGCTTCCGTCAGATCGACGGCCAGGGCGCCAGGAAGCCGGCGGGACAACACTTCCGCCAGGGCAGCGTAATACCACAGCGTACCAGCCTGCCCGCCGGTGAAGCGACCGAGCATCGCTGGGCCGTGTGTGCGCAAATCGCTGACGATGGCGCGCGCATTGTGCAGCTTGTCGCAGCCGCTGACCAACAGCACGTCCGCATCGACGTGTTCCAGGTGCGCGATATAGGCGTCCTTGCGTGCCTGCCAGGGTGGCTTCGGCAGCGTGTCGGCATCGGTGCAGGCCCGCACGATGGCGGCCACGCGCGGCCTGAAGCGAGCGGAGATGATTGCCTCCTGCCCCGCGTCGACATCCTCGATGGCGTCATGCAGCAGGCCGGCAATGGCTTGGTCTTCGTCACCGCCGTGTTCCAGCACCAGGGCGGCGACGCTCATCAGGTGGGCGATATAGGGAATCGCGGTGCCTTTGCGACACTGCTCGGCGTGCAGCGCGAAGGCAAACGCGACCGCCGCCGCCAAATGGTCCCAGCACGCGTTGGGAATGTTCGTGTCGAGCGGCGGCATGTGCATTCTCCTTTCGATTGAGCGGCGCCCAGCAGGCCTGCCACAGTGGTTGAACTCCGTAAATTTCGCACCTGTCCAAACCGCTTGAGGCGAGCGTGGCAGGACGCGGCGTGCCCCCGCTGATGTGTCGCTCGTGTTGCCGCACTTCACCATCAGGTCGGAACCCTGTCCGCCGCCCTTGTTCCGCCGAGGTCGGAGACAACGATGCCGTTGCCGCCTGAGCCGGAGCGTTGGCGCGCCAGCGGGCTGGGGGTGGTCGCTCGATATCAGCCACCCTCGGTTGATAGTGCGGCGCCACTCGATCGCCGAACCGCGCTATCCTACCCGCCTATGGGCGGGCACCCGGCGACGCGAGGAAAGCCGCCTCTGCTCTTTGCCGCCCGCGACTCGACCAAGCGCACGCCCATTCTGGACGCCTTCCCTTCACGAAAGCGTCAGATTTTCCGTTCAACATCCGCGACTAAACCGCCCGGCTGATACGGGTCATTGCGGATAAGGCCGGCTTCCCAGGACAAACTCGTTCCGGCGCGGCGGGACAAAATCCGAGGCTTTGTCCCGTGGTAAAATCCGTCATTCACCCGCATTGCGATGGCAATTCGCCACTGATCCGCACCGCGCTTGCTGTGCGGAGACGACAATGTCGGCACGGTGGTCAGCGCCGCGTACCAGCGTGCCAATCGGCTGGTAAAAGCCCCCGAGTGAAAAACCTATTCGGCACCGCAAGCCGAACGGATCTAAAAAGGTGCGCATTCAGATTCCGCCCCGCGGCGCGCCCGAACTGGCGTGAGCGAGGCTGATCCCAAATGGCCAAATCGGACGTCGAGCGCGAATTCGATGGATCCCGTCGGCGCGTTCAGATGGCGAACGCTCCCGCACCGCAGCTTGGCCATTGGACGCCAATTCGGCTATATCTGTAGCGGCGCGCAATCGAAATGTGGCGGACGCGCAATCAAGGGCGGTTTCCGGCGCACAATCAGTGAGAACATCGGTGACGCTGAACGCACGCTGTTTGAGACTGAGCGCACGGTCGGTGAGACGGACGCGAGATAGCGCAAACTCAACGCACATTATTTGAGACCGGCAGCGGTTCAATAAGTGGCTGATAAGGCATCAAGATTGCTGTTAGGGGCGAGAGCCGCTCCGCCGCGCGGCTCCGATCAATACCCCGCCGCTGGACTTCGAGACGCCGATGAAGGTCGAAGACCAGCCTCTGACCATGCTGCCAGCAGGAAAGACAGAGGAGGTCTGGCAACCTGAAAATGATTTCCGGACGGGATATCTGGCGGATTTTCAGCCTCCAAGGTCAGCCGGGCGCAGCCGTCAGGAAACCGCTCGTTTTCCGAGCGAACCGTCGCGCAGGGCTACGTCTCACTCATCGTGCGTCGAGCCGGCCGATCTCGCGTCCGTCTCAACAATCGTGCGTTCATTCTCAAACAGCGTGCGTCGGACGCCCTCTCCAGTCTCAGCTAATGTGCGCCAGAAAGTGGCCTTGATTGCGCGTTAGGCCATACATCATTGCGCGCCGCTACAAGTATGGACCGCCAAGCATTCGAGCAGAATGAATTCGCACGCGACGTCGTGGAGCGCTGCATTGAGCGGGTGTGTGAGGCTGTGCACAGGCTCGGTGAACGCGCGGAGGAGCTAATGCCTGGCCAGCCTTGGGGCGACATCCGCGGCATGGGCAACCGACTGCGGCACGCCTACGACCGTGTGGACGTCACCATCGTATGGAATACTGCCCAGGTGCGCTTGCCTGAACTCGCCATCGAGGCGCGACGGGCATTGGCGCAGCTACAAGCTGAACAGATTGACGCCAGCGCAAGCGGCCGTGGCCAGCCCTAATCTTTTTGATGAAGGTTTGCCGCCGCAGAGGCAGCGAGCCGCGTTGAGGTGAAAACGAGTCCAGGGGACGGACGGTATGCGACATCCCAACTGTTACTTGGCGCACGCGGTGATCGGCAACGGTGGGAGCAGCAGCGGCATAGGCAGCTCTTTGGCGTTTGTGCGCAGCCGGGCGAGACGCCCCACCTTCGAGCGATTGATTTCCTGGAAGGCTTCCTTCAGTTCGTCGGCATTCTTGCGCCACCAGGATACTCGGAATCCTGTGAAACTGCCACGGATCCTACCACCTTTGCGGACCGGTGTTATGTTGACCTTGAAATCGGCTATACCGTTGACTTCGTCCTGCGCCACCTTAGTGCAAAACCGCAGAAAATCGGGCATCCGCTCCAGCTTGTCTTCCGGCACGCCCATGAGCGCGCGGAAATCTCGGAGCGTGAAATCTTCCTGCCACATAAAATCGAGGTTGATGCGCGCGCAGATCAGCTCATAGAGCGTGAGTGAGTATTTCGACGTGAAGGCGAAGATGACCGCAGTACGAACCCTGCCCCACAATGTCGAATCTTTGATGATCTCGCGCATCCCGCGCGAAAACGAATAGATGACCTGGCCGGTCGGGTCATCTTCGTCATCACTGGTCGTGGTATCAGACAGGACCTGCACCCGCTTCGTCGCCGCCCGCCCGTTCCGCCCAAGGACAGGGACTTGCACCACCGTCGTCATCAAGCGGGTAATGGAGTCCTTCACCCGCTCGCCGCCCTTGTGCGAACCCCGCAACTCGGCAAGGCTGATGACATGCTCGACATCGTCGCAGATTTTTTGTCCGGCATTGGCGTACAGGACATTCATCACGCGCCGATCATGCAGGGTAAGACTTCCCGTGCCACGGATCTCGATAACCTCACGGGCTTTGGCGAAGTCGTCCCCATGCGGCTTTTGTTCAATGGTCAGATGGAGCATGGCATCAGCGTCGCTGACCATCCTGAGTTATGTCAACGATCGGGCTCACGATCGCCCCCCAACACTCACGATAATCGTCACCGACGCCAACCGCTCGTTCCAACGAGGCCCGTGACGATGCGGGGCAAACATTCACCGCCCCCCAAAAACTCACGATCCGTCGCAGGCTGCGGCAGAAGACGAAGCCCTCGCCGGGCGGATCATCAAGGGTTTAGCCGGTATTGTTTATGGGAAGGCATCGCTGTCGGATAGCTCCCCATCGGCTCACGATAGGCCCCCAGTAACTCCCGCAAAGCCCCCCAAACCTCACGCTAAACCCCCGATAACTCGCGATGACCGTAACTGGGGCAAAAGTCCGGGGTTGATCGCATTTTAGAGCTTCCCCCGACGCGGGCGAGTACGATTCGCTCGGCACATGCCAACAGCTCCCAACCTGCCGAGCCTGTCGCGCCCCGATCTGGAGGTGTTGTTGGTAGAAC
>JBBRKD010000237.1:0-4197 GCA_038218255.1 Hyphomicrobiales bacterium
GTACTTCGTGTTTCTCGCCATCCAAAGCCTGCCAAGCGGGATCTTCCTGCTGTTCCTCGCGTTCTTCATCGCCGAGCTGAACTGGACCGCGCTGCAATCGGCAGGTGGATTTGGACGCGGGCGCTGAGCCGCTCACACTTCGCGCTAAACCGCTCTCGTGTTTTGGAGCGGTTTTTCACGCCGAACCGCTCACACTTCGGGCTAAACCGCTCTAGTGTTTATGTGCGCCGTGGTCAGCGCTTGCGTCCACGGGCTGGGCGGGCATGCCGTGGGGACCCATCGCGCCGACAGGCTCGACGCTTGCCTCGACTTCGATGGCTCCGGCTTTCTCAAACACCAACGTGAGCTTGACGAGGTCGCCCTCCTTCAAGGGTGCCTTCAAGTCCATCAACATGACGTGGTCGCCCGACGGCTTCAAAACGGCGGATGACTTCGGTTTCAGGGCGATGGCCTCGACCTTGCGCATGCGCATGACGTCGCCCTCCTTGATGTGGGTATGGATTTCGGCGCGCGCGGCGACGGGAGAGGATGCGCCGATCAGGCGGTCTTGAATGCCGTCTGCGGTCTTGATTTCGAGGTAGGCGACACCGATCGTTGCGCCGCCAGGCGTGGCGCGAACCCACGGATGGGCGACCGTGACGCCGCCTTTCGTCTCTTCATGGGCTAAGGCTTGCGTCGCGGCTGCGATCAGGGTCGCGGATGCCAGCACCAGGAATAAGGGTCGCATGGGTTTCAGCCTTCTCAAGTGTCGGGGGTTAGGATGTGATCTTGCGGCACTCTTCGTCGGCTGGTAGCGGATCGCAACCGGTCGTCGCGACGCAGGCTTCCATCGCCTTGCGGAGGTCGCTTGTGTACAGCCCGTCGATTTCGCCTGAGTAAAGCGAGTTGGCCTGGAGGCCGCACTGGTAGAGCTTCACAATGTGCTCCCCGCCAAACCGGATGGCGCGTTCATAGTCGCGCAATGCGCCTGTGTGGTCGCCGCGTGACTGGCGAATGTGGGCGCGGGTGTCGAGCGTGTGGGGGCTATCGGGCATCATCACGAGCGCTTTGTCGACGTCTGATGCGCCACGTTCGGGGTCACCGGACTTGAAATAGGCCCAGGCGCGGTTGTTCAGCGCGATGGCAGAATCGGGGTCGCGGCGCAGGCTCTCGTTGTAATCGGGGATTGCACGGTCGTATTGGCCCCGGACCGAAAAGGCGAGCGCGCGGGCTGAATAGGCGAGCGCCAGATCGGCCTCGCTTTGACCAGGAGATGCGATGAGGGCCGTGCAGGCGTCGATCCGACGGCCGAAATCATCGCCGAAGCAGTCGTTAGCCACGTCGGCGCGTGACGCCGACGGCACCACGCACGCCATCATCAGAATAACCCATAGCTTCCGCATTTGCCGCCACTGACGCACGCTCAGCTCCCCTCGGACCATCGCTGAAAACACCATAACGCCGCGCCACAATTGAGGCACGGCTTTGAACCCGATACTGATACGTACGAAACGTCGCGAGAGAAGGTACGTTGTGAAACGCATTTTGTTGATCATCGGCGGTGGCATCGCTGCCTACAAGTGTCTCGATCTGATCCGGCGGCTGCGGGAGCGTGGATTTGACGTCCGGTGCGTTATGACGCGGGCCGCGCAGCAGTTCGTGACGCCGTTGGCGGTGGGTGCGCTCACCAATCAGCGGGTGTTCACCGAATTGTTCGACCTCGACGACGAACGCGAAATCGGACACATCCGGTTGTCGCGGGAGGCCGATGTGATTGTGGTTGCGCCAGCGACCGCTGATCTGATCGCCAAGATGGCGGGCGGGCATGCCGACGATCTTGCCAGCTGCGTGTTGATGGCGACCGACAAGCCCGTACTCGTCGCGCCGGCCATGAACCCGCGCATGTGGCTGCACCCAGCGACCGTGCGCAATGTGGCGGCACTTGAGGCCGACGGGGTGCACATCGTTGGGCCAGAGTGTGGGGAGATGGCCGAACGGGGCGAGGCGGGGCCTGGACGGCTCGCCGAGACGGCGGCCCTCATTGCTGCGATCGAACGGGTGCTGGACGGGGGATCTTCGGGGCAGTTGCTGGCTGGCCTGCATGTTCTCGTCACGTCGGGGCCGACGCATGAACCGATCGACCCGGTGCGCTATCTCGCCAACCGGTCGTCAGGCAAGCAGGGGCATGCGATTGCGGCAGCAGCCGCGCGCCAGGGGGCACGGGTCACGCTCATTTCGGGCCCGGTCTCCCTTCCCGATCCGGGAGGGTGCGCGGTGGTTCATGTCGAGACGGCAGACGAGATGATGGCAGCAGCTCAGGCCGCACTGCCAGCCGACATCGCTTTCTTTGCGGCAGCGGTTGCCGATTGGCGGGTTGAGGGTGCGGCCGAGCAAAAAATCAAAAAGGGCAAAAGTCCCGGGGGGCCGACGCTCTCGTTGCGCGAGAACCCCGACATTCTGCGCACGCTCGCAGCACCTGGATCGCGGCGACCGCGCCTCGTCATCGGGTTTGCGGCGGAAACGACAGACGTTGTGGCCCACGCGCGCGCCAAACTCGCAAGCAAAGGCGCGGACTGGATTGTTGCCAATGACGTGTCGCACGGGAGCGGCATCGGCGGCGGCGGGCGCGGCGTGATGGGTGGCGATCATAACGTGGTGCATGTCGTACGGGCGGGCGGCGTTGCGACGTGGCCGGAGCTCTCAAAGATTGCGGTGGCCGAGCGGCTTATATCGGAGGCTGCCGCCGCGTTGGCCGCAGCCCATGCGGGGCGGTCGTGACGAAAATGGGCAAGCGGCGCACGGAACCGCTCGAAGCGGCGGGCGCGCGCGGCGCCGTTGCTGTCCGCGTGATGACGCTGGCGCACGGGGTGGGATTGCCGATGCCGGCTTACCAGACGGTCCATGCGGCGGGGCTCGATCTCGTGGCCGCCGTGGGGGCGCACGCGCCAGTGCATGTGGCTGTTGGTGCGAGGGTGCTCATTCCAACTGGGATCGCGATGGCGCTGCCGCATGGATATGAAGCCCAGGTGCGACCGCGATCGGGACTTGCGCTGAAACACGGGATCACCGTGCTGAACAGCCCCGGCACGATCGACGCCGATTATCGCGGCGAGGTGCAGGTTATCCTCGTCAACCTCGGGCAGGATATCTTTGTCGTGAACCGGGGCGAGCGGATCGCGCAGCTCGTGATCGCACCGGTGGTGCAGGCCCGCCTTATTGAGGTGGAGCACCTGGACGAGACCGGCCGAGGGGCTGGCGGTTTTGGATCGACGGGGCGCGGATAAAACCGCGCCTGGTTTTGAGAGTTACATCATGCCCATCATGCGCGGCAGCCAGAGCGAGATCGCTGGCACATAGGTGACCAGAAGGAGGAAGCCGAGCATCGTCAACAGCCAGGGCCAGACGGCGATGGTTAGCTCTGTGATGCCCATCTTGGCAATGCCGGACGCCACATACAGATTGAGCCCGACCGGGGGATGGCACATGCCGACCTCCATGTTGACCACGATCAGGATGCCGAAATGAACCGGATCGATACCAAGCTTCATCGCGATGGGAAACAGGATTGGAGCCATGATCAAGACGATCGACGATGGCTCCATGAAGTTGCCAGCCAGCAGCAACAACAGGTTCACGACAATCAGGAATTGCCACTGTGTCATGCCGGTGTTGCTGATCCAGGCCGCCATGGTCTGCGGGATCTGCTCGCTCGTCATGAGGAATGAGAACAGCACGGCGTTGGTGATGATGTAGAGCAACATCGCCGAAAGGCTTGCGGACGCGAGCAGGACACGGGGCACGTCCGACAGCTTCATGTCGCCATAGATAAAGACGGCGATGATGAACGCATAGACCGCGCTCATGGCGGCGGCTTCGGTCGGCGTGAAGGCACCAGAATAGATGCCGCCGATCACAACGACAATCAGCGACAGGCCCCAGAAGCTTTCGCGCAGCGCGTGCAACCGTTCGGCGAAGGTTGCCTTGGGCATGCGCGGGTAGCCGAGCTTGCGGGCGCGATACCACGTCGTCAGGCCGAGGAAGAAGGCGAGCATCAGGCCGGGAACCACGCCCGCCATGAAGAGCTGGCCGACGGAGGCCGACGAGATTTTCTCACCCGACGGACCGGTGACAACCATGCCGCTGGTCGCAACCGCATACATGACCATGACGATGGAGGGCGGAATGAGGATGCCGAGCGCCCCGGAGGTGGTAACGACG
>JBBRKD010000238.1:0-4195 GCA_038218255.1 Hyphomicrobiales bacterium
CCGGCTTCATCACCGGCTCTACAATCACAGCCAACGGTGGCCAATACGTCGCCTGACGGTATCAACCGTCACGGCCCCCCCGCCAAACGAAAGCCCGGCACCGATATCCTCGGGGCCGGGCTTTTTTATTCGCGAAACGACCCGTCCGCCGGTCAGGTCCGCATGCGCGACCGGATGATCCGGGGGAATTCGTCGTTCGGCTGGGCCTGTCCGAGTTGATCTCCACCCTGCGCGCTGTCCATCGACCACCATCGATCGGGCGCGGCACTTGGCGCTGGACTTGGCACTGGCTCAGGCGGCCGCGCGATCAACGCCCGTGGTGGCTGCGGTTCGCGCGCAGCAGGCAACAGTTGGGGCTCGCGGCTCGGTGTCTGACTGTGAGCCTGACTGGCGGCCTGACTGGGGGCCTGCGCGGCAATCGCGGCGCCCGCAAACCAATGCTCGATCAAATCGAGTTCATCGGCTGACAGGCTCAAGCCTTGGCTGCGGCAGCGGGCAACCACGAAGTTGCGGAACCGGCTCGCAAACAAATTGGCCGACGCGCCCTGCTCAAACCACGGATCGGGCTCGCTCACCACTTCCAGGATGAACCGTACATCGTCGCGGCGCACGTCGACGCCGTGGCTCTTGGCAGCGCCTGCGATGTTGTCGAGCGTCGGTGCGCCCGTGAGGCCACGGCTAGAGATCTCCTGCGCCATGACATCGAACAGCACGCGATACTCGGGCGGCGACAGGGGCGGAGCTTGGCAAGCCTCATAGATGCGCGCCACTGCCTGCTGGATCGCGATGGCCGATGTTTGACTAGCCTGGGTTTGACTGGCCGGGGTTTGACTGGCCGGAGTTTGAGTAACCTGAGCGCGTTGCACCGGCGCGTTCACCACAGGAGCCGATGGCGGCGTCTGCTGTTGCGGAGCCGCCGGAATGTCGGCAGAGAGCGCAGGACGAGGAGGTGCCTGAGCGTGCGCCGCAAGTGCCGTCGGGCGAAGAGCTGCGTGTGCGGCTTGCTGGGCAACCTCCGCCACCTGAACGGGCGCTACCTGGATCGGAGCCGCATGGATTGGCGACTGAACGGGAGCCGCCATCCGCTGGGGTTCGGCGCGCTCCAGACGCTGGCTAGCGGGTGGCAGCCGGTCGAGGCGCTGCGGCTCGGGCATCGCGCGGGCCAGCTCAAACACGACGAACGGTGCCTGCTCGCTCAAGCGCAAATCCGCCGGGAGGTAGCTCGCCAGCAGCTCACGGAACCCACCTGTGCCACCCCAGCCCGTACCTGCCGTCTTGTCATGGCCGAGCTGCCGAAGCACACGATCGGCGAGCGCTTCCAGCGGAACTGGCTGGCGCGCATCGCGCACCAATCCAGCAACCTCGGCCACGATCTCGTGTCGCAGCGCCGTCAGATCAATCTGCGGCCGGGTCATCTGGATCTGGGCTGGCTGCGCCTCGCCTTCGATGGCAGGCTCAGCTACACCGAATTTGCCGTCCATCAACAATTGCAGGAGCTGGCTTTCGCGCACTTCGCCGTCGCTGATCGCCGTATACGGCATCGCGGTATTATCATTCGTGTAGATCACCGTCCGGCGCGCATGCGCCCGCAGTCGGTGCAATAGCGGCGTGAAATCCGCATCCCCCGACAGGATGATGAACTCGTCGAAATACGTGTCATGGGTCAGCATATCCCGCACGTCCATCACGATGCGGATGTCGGCTGAATTCTTCAACTGGGCTGTCAACGGCGGGCAGTCGATCACCTCGCTGCCAGACCTCAAGAAATGGTGCCGCACGAATGGAAAAGAACTCATGTCGGTCGAGTTGTCGTTGCTGTTGCGGCGCGGCACCGGATTGCCGTAGCAGCGGTTCAACACGATGCGGCGCGGGCCAGACGCTGCAAACCCGCTAGTCGTGGTGATGAGGCGGCCGCTTTCCAGCTCGCGCAGCCACAGGCCTGCGTCCTTCGAGAACCGCTTGGCGGCTTCCTCATTCTTACGCTTCAAGGAGAGATAGATGTTGTCGTAGTCGACAAAGATCGCGCTTAACGCTGGCCCGGTCGCGTCCCGCTGCATCGATGGTACCCCAAATTCTTAACGGTTGATTCGACCATCACTCTTTCCGAGTCGGAATCAGGCGGCAAGCGGGCGGCGATCACAGGTGCCCGCAAACCGTGAACACCTGTGCAAATCGCCCAGCCTTGCTCAGTCGGCTAGGTCGAATCACCGGTGGATAACGCAACCGCACACCACACGCCGATCGCTATCTCGGCGCGATCGGGGCGAAATCATCGCCTGCGAGTGCAAATCCTGCGAACTCGAAGCCCGGTGCCACCGTGCAGCCAACGAGCGTCCAGTCGCCCAGCGACACCGCCTGCTGCCAATGCCCCGTCGGCACAACCGCCTGGGGTCGCTCGCCCCCCGCAAGATCGGCACCCAAACGGTGGGCCCGATAGACGGCTCCGTCAGGCGAGATCCTCAGATCGAGGGCAGCTCCGCCATACCAGTGCCAGGTCTCAACCGCATCGACCCGGTGCCAGCGCGACACCACGCCCCGAGGCAGGAGAAAATAAATGCACGTCGACGCCGCGCGTCCCTCGATCAGCCGGTCATCGCGGAACGTCTCGCGGTAATAGCCACCCTCGGGGTGTGGCGACAGACCGAGCGCAGCCACCACATCTCCAGCCGTCAGGGTGTTTGGAGATAGAGCCGTCACGGGCTAGCTCCGGTTCTTGCGCTCGCGCACGTGCGCAAACACCTGCCACGCCGGGGCATCCGCCATGCCGACGCCCGCCCGCACACTTGCCTCGTCAGCCCTGAGGAACGGGTTCGTCGCCAGTTCATCAGCAAGCCGCATCGGCACGAACGGCTGTCCGGCTGCGGCCTCTTTGGCTCGCGCCTGCAATGCGATATTGCCGGGCTCAATCCCCAGCGCGAAGCGGGCATTCGCGGCCGTATAATTGTGCCCACAGTAGATGCGCGTCTCGGGCGGTAGCGCTGCAATCTTCCCAAGCGACGCCCACATCATCTGCGGATCGCCCTCGAGGATGCGCCCGCACCCCATCGCAAACAGCGTATCGCCCGCAAACGCCATCCCCTCGGTCGGCGCATGATACGTGACGTGGCCAAGCGTGTGGCCCGGCGTCTCGATCACCTCAAACGCCGTCCGCCCAATCACGATTCTATCTCCGCCGCGCACCGCCCGGTCGAGCCCTGGAATTTTGTCGGCCTCCGCCGCCGGACCCACGATCTCGCACCCAAACATCCGCTTCAGGCCAAGGTTACCTGCCGTGTGGTCGCCGTGGTGGTGCGTCATCAGGATGTGCGTCAACCGCCAGCCTTTGGCATCCAATTCGCGCGGGATCACCGCCTCGTCCGGCGCATCAATGCTGGCGGTCAAGCCGGTCGCCGGGTCATGCAGCAGCACAGCATAGTTGTCGTTACCGACGATCGTCTGGTGGACAAGGAGGTGGGTCATGAGCTCGCTTTTGCGCTCGATCTGTTAGCTTCGACATATGACTGTGCGCCGCATCCCGCACCCCACGGCTTCACCCCCATTGACACCCGCCGCGTCACCTGCCGCATCACGACACCTTGTCAGCGCCCCCGTTATCGCCCAAGTTTTCAGCACGCGCATCGTATCGTGCTCAACCGCAGGCCCCATGCAGACTGACGTCACCGATCTCCGCGACTTTTACGTCACGCCACTCGGTCTCGTGGTTCGCCGTCTGCTGGCCCAGAAGATCCGCGCCAAATGGCCCCGCCCGCCGGGCCGCGCGGTGTCTGCAAACCTTGCCGACCGACGGCATGGCACGGTGATGGGCTTTGGCTTCCCGACGCCCTTCCTCGGCTCGTTTCGGGGCGAAGCATCTCGCCTTTGCGCCCTCATGCCATCGGGACAAGGCGCGCTCGTCTGGCCATCGCCCGATCGCAACATGAGCGTCCTTGTCGAAGAGGCCCACCTCCCGCTGCCCGACAACTGCGTCGACCGGATGCTCGTGGTCCACGGCCTCGAGGTCGCCGAACGCCCTGCCGCATTGCTCCGCGAAATGTGGCGCGTGCTCACGCCGCAAGGTCGCCTGCTGATCATCGCGCCGAACCGGTCCGGCGTCTGGGCGCGCACTGATCGTACGCCCTTCGGCCAAGGTCGGCCCTATTCACGCGGCCAGCTCGACCAACTCCTGCGCACGGCGATGTTCACGCCCGTCGACTGG
>JBBRKD010000239.1:0-4177 GCA_038218255.1 Hyphomicrobiales bacterium
ACAATGCGCAGGAAGAAGACATCTACGAACACGCCACGGCCGGTTAGCACTAGAGTGCTTCTCAGAAAAGTGTGAAGCGGTTTTCCGATAAGTAGCACTACAAAACAGTAAGTTAGAGTCTTTCAGCGATGCTATCTTAAGCGGAAAGACTCTAGAGCCGCGCCAGCATAGCTGCCAACTTCGCCCGCACGTCTTCGGCCAGGGCCGCCAGTGCGGGACTGCCAAGACGTTCCATTGCCGCTTTGGGATCGATCGCTGCAACTTCGACCGTTCCGTCGACGCGCTGCTGCACAATCACGTTGCAGGGAAGCATAACGCCGATCTTGTCCTCGGCCTGAAGCGCCCGATGCGCAAGCGCCGGGTTGCAGGCTCCCAAAATCCGATACGGGCGGCCGTCGATACCCAGTTTTTCTTTCAGCGTTGCCTGCACGTCGATGTCGGTGAGAACGCCAAAACCCTCTTCTTTTAGAGCCGCGACAACATTTTTTATCGCCGCCTCGAATGGCACACGAAGCGATTTAGCCATATAGAAAGTCATGCACTCGTCTCCTGAGGCTGCTATGGGGTGGGCGACTTCTGATATCGCCAGCGTTCTGGCTAGAAGAGAGCCGTGTTTCGAACGGTACCCAGCCTACAGCCATGCTGATCAGCTAGTCTGTCCACAAACGCATGCTTCCCAGTTTGACCAGCATCAATCTGTGGTTCCCGGGCTGCTTCATCGACGTTTTGCGCCAAACGGCCCGAACCGGCACAAGCAACATGATCTGGCTTGAGCGGGTGTCACGCGCCAGGCCCGTTCTGGTTGACGGAACGAACGCTGGCTTGCAAAGCTGAAATGAAACCAAGTCGAGGCTTCCAGCCCCATGACACTCACGCAGCCCGATAACCCCCATCGTCAAGCCCAGCTTCTGGCAGGTATCCTGGCGATTGCTGCTGATGCGATTATTTCGATCGACGAGCACCACACCATCACGCTGTTCAACAACGGCGCGGAACACATCTTCGGCTACACGAGCGCCGAGATCCTGGGGAGGCCCCTGGATGTGCTTTTGCCAGAACGGTTCCGGTCTCACCACGGTCAGCACGTCCGCGACTTCGGCAAGTCTGCCGTGGCCGCCCGTCAGATGGGCGAGCGACAAGAAATCTTTGGCCGCCGCAAATCCGGCGAAGACTTTCCCGCCGAAGCCTCAATATCGAAGCTGCAGATAGGACCATCGCGAAACTTCACCGTTGTTTTGCGCGATGTATCCAAGCGCAAGGCCGACGAGGCCGCACTCCGCCAGAGCGAAGAGCGGCTACAGCTCGCGGTGGCCGCCGGTCAGATCGGCTTGTTTGAGCATGACCACTTGACCGGGCAGATCTACTGGTCGGCCATGTTCCGAGAGATTATAGGGCTCGGCGAACACGAGCCAGCGACGCCAGCGCGCTACGTGGCCACCTGCCACCCCGACGACCGCGAACCGATTGCCGCTGGTATCGCACAGGCCCTCAATCCCCGAGGCGACGGCGCTTATGCCATGGAACATCGTGTTGTTCTGGCGGACGGAACTATCCGTTGGGTCGCGGTGACATCGCGCACCAGCTTTATCGGTGACGGCGCCGGCCGACGGCCTGCACGCACATCCGGTGCCAGCCGAGACGTGACCGAGCGCCACCTCACCGTCGAAAAGCTAGAAAGCCGGGTCGCTCAACGGACCCGCGCTCTGAAAGAAGAAATCGAGCGGCGCGAACAAGCCCAGGCGGCCCTGGTTCAAGCCCAACGGATGGAGGCACTAGGGAAGCTGACCGGCGGTATCGCACACGACAGCAACAATCTGCTGACGGTGATCCTGGGCAATCTCGAAATGATGGAGGATGAGCTACACGACCATCCGGCACTCAAGTATCTGCGCAGGGCGGAAGAAGGCGCAAAGATGGGCGCTCGTTTGAACCAGCGGCTGCTCACATTTGCGCGACGGCGAAAGCTCGAAGCCAAGGTGATCAACGTCAACGATCACGTGCTTTCCATGAGCGAGTTGCTCCGCAGGACCATCGGCGAGGGGATCGATCTTACGACGACACTCGCGCACGATCTTTGGCCCGCGCGCATCGATGCCAGTGAGTTCGAGAATGCCATCCTGAACCTCGCAATCAATGCACGCGATGCGATGCCTGGAGGCGGCAGCCTCCGGATCGAAACACAAAACAGCGTCGTTGGCCCGGACCGGTCCGGCGACGGGCCTGTTCCCGGCGACTATATCAAGCTGTCCGTATCGGATACGGGGGTGGGCATGCCGCTCGAGGTCATATCGCGAGTGTTCGAACCGTTCTTCACAACGAAAGAACAGGGTAAAGGAACCGGCCTTGGCCTCTCGATGCTCTACGGTTTTGTCAAGCAATCGGCTGGCCACGTCGCGATATCGAGCGAGGTGGGGCGCGGCACGTCGGTCGACGTCTATCTTCCGCGCGAGGCAAGTCACGCGAGCGCGACACAGGCGCGCGCGAAACAGGACGATGCGCTTCGAGGCGGCAACGAAACCATCCTGATCGTCGAGGATAATCCGCAGGTGCGCACCTTGACTGTGGCCCGCCTCAAACGCCTGGGCTATCGCGTGCTCGAAGCAGAAAGCGGCCCGCGTGCACTGGCGATTCTGAATGCGGGAGGGTCAGCCGATCTTGTCTTCAGCGATGTTGTGATGCCGGGCGGGATGACTGGCTTCGACGTGGCGCGGACAGTCTTGGAGCGGTCACCGCACCAGCGCATTCTGTTGACCTCCGGTTTTGCCGAGGATGCGGTGCCAGCCAACGACGCCACGTTTGCGGCCCACAAGATCCTGCGCAAGCCCTACAGCCTGCCCGAACTGGCCCGCGCCGTTCGGGAGGCCCTGGACGAGTGTGGCAATCGGTAGGGCTCTATTGAACTAGACCTTGCGTACCGCGCTTGAAAAGACATAGCCGACGCTGCGCACTGTTTTGATATGGCGGGGACGGTCAGCGTCGGGCTCAATCTTCTTGCGCAGCCGGGCAATGGCTGAATCCACCGAGCGGTCGAACGCACTCCAGTCCTGGCCCTTCAACAGGTTCATGATCTCATCGCGCGTCAGTACGCGCTGGGGATGGCGCAGGAGTAACTCCAGGAGGTTGAATTCGGTCGTCGTCAGGTCGATCAGCTCACCGGTGTCCGACGTTACTTCACGGCGGGCGACATCCAGAACACCGCCCGGAAACGCGAGGCGGAGCCCGTTTGGTCCCGCAACGACGGCAGCGGCTTCACACACAGCGCTGGCGCCATAGCGGCGCAGGACCGCGCGCACGCGGGCGACGACCTCGCGGGGGCTGAACGGCTTGGTGATGTAGTCATCCGCGCCGAGTTCGAGGCCGACGATCCGGTCCACCTCCTCATCCTTGCCCGAAATCATGATGATCGGGACATTGAGCTTTGCTCGGATTTCGCGGGCAAGGGCCAAGCCGTCGTCACGGCCAAGCGTGAGATCGAGCGTGATCAGGTCGACTGAACCAGCTTCCAGCCGTTGCCACAGCTCCGCCGCATCCCGGGCTTCGGTCACCGCGAAACCTTCCTTTTCGAAACGGTTACGCAGGAGCGTGCGCACCTGATCCTCGTCATCCACGATCAGAAGATGGGTCATCGCGGGTCCAACAAATCCTTCCGCACATTTTGACACATTCTGCGACAGTCCCGGCAAACGCCCGCGACCTGCGTCGTGTTCCCTACTGCCATCGAGAGTGCTTCACAACCACGGCAGGGAGTTGATCATGCTGACGATCCACGAAGATTACGCCGTCGCTGAAAGCCGGGCCGATTTCACACCCTATTGCAACCGGCCGCATGCCCCTGTGACACTCACCGACTACATGGACCGTGCACCGCTGCGCGGGATCGAGGCCAAGGACCATATTTTCACCGACGGCGATCCAAAATCGCACGTCTATCAGGTCGTGACCGGTGCGGTCTGCCTGTATAAAATTCTGCCCGACGGGCGTCGGCAGGTCATTGATTTCGCTTACGGTGGCGACATCATCGGTCTCGGGTGGGGCGCGTCCGAACTCTACAACGCCCAAGCGACGGTAGCGACCCGTGTGAGATGCCTGCCCCTGGCGGCGTTGCAGGGGATCGCCAAGCACGACCCCTCCATTACCATGCGGATGTGCGAGGCATTGTCCGATGAATTGTCCGCAA
>JBBRKD010000240.1:0-4162 GCA_038218255.1 Hyphomicrobiales bacterium
CGGAAAGCTCGTCTCGATTTTTATTTTCTCCAGAGGCGCGGTCCTGAAGAAATCAAAATCGATCGAGACACGATGACCCAGATAGAGCGCAACGGCGGTGCCGCCATACAGCACGAAAGACAGATCGGCTGCCGGAGCGAGTTGAAGCCATATCTCTTTCTGGGCCGGTGGAAGAATTTCGATCCAGGGATCAAACCGATCGGTCATCGAACAACCTCACCGGCGGTGCATCGGGTATCTCGCAGCCGGTGACACGCATCAAGCGACCACGCCAGAATTCCCATGACCGCTCGTCGATCCAGCCCGGTTCAGCCTCAAGCATCGTCACAACAAGATAATCGTGGCCGAGCACTTGCTCCAACCGCCGAATCTCATCGAAGCCGGCCATGCCCATCGCCTGGGCCACAATTCTGGCTTCGGAACGGGGCTGCGAACCGACAGGCTCCCACCAAAAAAACTTCCGCTCGAGTTCGGATAAAAAGCCCCGTGGGAGGCTGCGGGTGGGTGACGTTTCCATAGCCACAAGTGTAGCACGAGCAGCCGCGCCAAGCCAGTTGCCGAAGTCCTCGAACAACGTCAAGCGAACCCCTCACACCTACCGCCTTGGCGACCCGAGAAGCCGTCACATGATCGGGAAGCCTCGAATCGGCGGGCAGCTTGCACTGTGTACCATTGAGTGGTACACATACTCTATTCTGGAGTTGCGAAATGATCGTGAGCTTTCGGGATGGCTGGCTGCGCGACTTTTTCGTGGAAGATAGAAAATCCAGGAAGATCCCGACCAATCTCGAAAACCGACTGTTCCGAAAAATCCAGATGATCGACGATGCCGCGACGGATCAGGACTTGAGGGTGCCGCCCAGCAATCACTTCGAAAAGCTGCGCGGCCACCTGGAAGGCTTCCACTCCATTCGCGTCAATCAGCAGTGGCGGCTGATATTCCGGTGGGACGGCACCCGAGGTGAAGCGACCGGCGTCTATCTGGACGATCATTCCTATCGGTGAGGTGAACGATGTTGACGACAAAACGCAAGCCGGCGAGCGTCGGTGAAATTCTGGCTGAAGAGTTCATGGAACCGATGGGCTTGACGCAAGGCGCCCTTGCCAAGGCGATGGGCGTGCAGCGCAAGCACGTCAACGAGCTGTGCAATAATCGCCGCACCGTCACCGCGGCCACCGCGCTGATCCTGGCTCGCGTGTTCAGCATCAGCCCCGATTTCTGGCTGAACGTGCAGCGGCGCGGCGACTTGTGGGATGCGATGCATTCGCCCCGCGAACGCGAACGGATCAAACGCGCCCGGCCTCTCAAATCGGCTGCATGACTTGTTCTGCGTGGATCGTGCCGCCCAGCGTTTCACCACGCAACTCACACCACCGGTTTCACGCCCGGCATCGCCGTCACAAGATCGCGAAACTTCGTACCGCGGATTTCGAAATTGCGGTACTGGTCGAACGAGGCGCAGGCCGGCGACAGCAGCACCACGGGATCTGATAGCCCCGACGCCTCGGCGTCGCGCGCCGCGTTGGCGACGGCGACATCCAGCGTCTGCGAAATCTCGTGCGGGACGCGGTCGCCCAGTGTCCCGGCAAATTCCGGCGCGGCTTCGCCGATCAGGTAGGCCTTGCGAATCCGCGGGAAATATTCGGAGAGGCCGGTGATGCCGCCGAGTTTCGGTTTTCCCCCGGCGATCCAGAAGATGTCGGCAAAGGACGACAGCGCATGCGCGGCGGCATCTGCATTGGTGCCCTTGGAGTCGTTGACGAACAGCACGGAGCCGCGGCGGCCGACCTGCTCCATGCGGTGCGCGAGGCCCGGAAAGCTGCGCAGACCATCCTGCAGGGTTTCGGTGCCGATGCCCGTCGCCAGCGCGCAGGCCGCGGCACAGGCGGCATTCTGGGCATTGTGCAGGCCGCGCAGCGAACCGATGCCGCCGAGTCTGGCGATCTCGCGGCGCGCGCCGCCGGACGCCTGCACGATGACTTCGCGTTCGACATAGATGCCGTCAGGCAGCGGATTTTTCACTGAGATCCGCACCACGCGCTTGCCCGATTGATCGAGCCGGTCGGCGATGTTGCGGCACCAGCCGTCGTCGACGCCGACAATGGACGCGCCCTGCGGCTGCACGCCGGCGACGAGGCGCGCCTTCACCGCGGCATAATTCTCGATCGTGCCATGGCGATCGATATGGTCTTCGCTGACATTGAGCAGGATGCCGACGGACGGATCGAGCGAGGGCGCCAGATCGATCTGGTAGGACGACATCTCGACCACATGCACCCGCCCCATCCGCGGCGGCTCCAGCGACAGGATCGCGGTGCCGATATTGCCGCCCATCTGGGTGTCGTAGCCGGCGACCTGCATCAGATGCGCGATCAACGCCGTCGTGGTCGACTTGCCGTTGGTGCCTGTGATGGCGACGAACGGCGCTTCGGGCGCATGACGCCGGCGCTCGCGGCAGAACAATTCGACGTCGCCGATCACCTCACAGCCGGCCTGCCGCGCCATCAGCACCGACCAATGCGGTGTGGGGTGGGTCAGCGGCGCGCCGGGCGTCAGGATCAGCGCGGAAAAATTCGCCCAGGACACGCTGCGCAGATCGGCGGTGATGAAGCCGGCCTGCGCGGCCTTGACGATATTGTCGGCAGAGTCGTCGCCGGCGATCACTTCCGCGCCGCCGGCCTTGAGGGCGTGGCAGCTTGCAAGGCCGGAACCGCCGAGGCCGAAGACGGCGACCGTCTTGCCCGCGAAGGAAGTGACGGGGATCATGGCTTTCTATCCGTCATTCCGGGGCGTGCGAAGCACGAACCCGGAATCTCGAGATTCCGGATTGCCGCTTCGCGGCCTCCGGAATGACGGTTGAGGGAATACAACGCGATCACCGCAGCTTCAGCGTGGAGAGGCCCGCCAGCGCCAGCATCACCGAGATGATCCAGAACCGGATCACGATCTGCGGCTCGGTCCAGCCCTTCTGCTCGAAATGATGGTGCAGCGGCGCCATCCGGAACACGCGTTTTCCGGTCAGCTTGAACGAGGCGACCTGCACGATCACCGAGACGGCCTCCAGCACGAAAAGGCCGCCGATCACGGCCAGCACGATCTCGTGTTTGACCGCAACCGCGATCGCACCGAGCATGCCGCCCAGCGCCAGCGAGCCGGTATCGCCCATGAAGATCGAGGCCGGCGGGGCGTTGAACCAGAGGAAGCCGAGTCCGGCGCCGAGCACCGCGCCGCAGAGAACCGCGAGCTCGCCGGTGCCGGCGACATAGTTGATCTGCAGATAGTCGGAGAATACCGCGTTGCCGGTCAGATACGAGATCATGCCGAAGCTGGCGGCGGCGATCATCACCGGAACGATGGCGAGGCCGTCAAGGCCGTCGGTCAGATTGACCGCATTGCCGGCGCCGACCATGACGAAGGCGCCGAACAGCACGAAGAACCAGCCGAAGTTAAACACCATTTCTTTGAAAAACGGTATCGACAGCGAGGTCGACGCGGCATCGCGGCCGAGCCGCACCAGCGCATAGCAGGCCGTGATCGCGATAGCGCCTTCGATCAGCAAGCGCAGCTTGCCGGCGAAGCCGCCATGGGATTGCTTGGTCACCTTCAGATAGTCGTCGTAGAATCCGACAAAACCAAAACCCAGCGTCACCGCCAGCACGATCCAGACATAGGGATTGGCCGGATTGGCCCACAGTAGCGTCGCCACCACGAGACCCGACAGGATCATCAGCCCGCCCATCGTCGGCGTGCCCTTCTTGGAGATGAGATGCGATGCCGGGCCATCGGTGCGGATCGGCTGGCCCTTGCCCTGCCGCAGCCGCAGGTGATCGATGATCCAGGGACCGAACAGGAACACGAACAGCGCGCCCGTCACCATCGCCCCGCCGGTGCGGAAGGTGATGTAGCGGAAGACGTTGAGCAGGCCGCGGAGAAAACCAAGACCGGGAACGGTATTGGAAAGCTCGATCAGCCAGTAAAACATTCAATGTGCCCTATCACGCGGCTTGGTTGCACCGGCGTCAGCGGGAAGGCGCCCATGCGGCGCCGTGCTAATCGTTTTCGTCCTCAAACCAAGCAAATCTTGGTCATCTCGCACGCAAGCCTTGCGAATCGCCATGCAAAAAACAAGGGGTCGTCAGCCCGGCCAGTTTACGCTTTTGC
>JBBRKD010000241.1:0-4155 GCA_038218255.1 Hyphomicrobiales bacterium
AGGAACGGCAACACCACCGATAGAAAGTGACGATGCCAGCCGCGACGACGACGTCTGGATGTGCTGGGCGCGCACCGCAGACATGAGCCGTTCGGCGACGACGCTCATGACGCCGGGTCCGCAGTCGTTCAGTACGATGCCGAACTTGTTCGAGGCCACGCGGCCGATCTCGTCGCCCTCTCGCAGGTGGCGCTTCATGAGCTTCGCAACGCCAGCCAACACCTCATCACCCACTTCGAAGCCAAACGTATCGTTGACGACGTCGAGGCCGTTCACAGCCGCGATGATGAAGGAGCAGGGTTTGCGGTGTGCCGCCGAACGGGTCACCGTTGCAGCGAGCCGCTCGAGCAAAGTTGCGCGGTTGAGCTGTCCGGTCAGATCGTCGTGCTCGCCGCGATAGCGCAAACGCTGTTCCTGCTCGTAGCGATCGGTCACAATGCGAACGATGGCTTGCGCCGACGCCGGGCGTCCGTCGGCACCGGGCCACCAACGACCAGGTTCTTCCAGCATCACCGTGTCGGGCGAGTTGCGTCCCTGAGGATGGAAGCGATATTGCAACTGATAGCGCGTGCCATCGATCCGCTGCATCGCGGCGGGTTCAGGCTGGTTCCGGCCAAGCGTCGTGGACATAGCTTTGCGGCGGTGGTCCACGAACTCGGATGCCATATGGAGCCTATAGCTCGCGCCGGATGTGATCACCGCAGCGCTCTTCACGCCGAGCAGGGCAACAGCACTATCCTCCCAGACAATCTTGTCAGTGAGAAAGTCCCACGCAAATGCGGTCTCACCGATACCCGCCATGATCAGCGCGAGGTCCAAAGTCGATTGCGCATCGCTCACAGGAACACCTAACGTCGTCACCGACCTAGGTCTGAAGTCGCGCTTTGGCACCAGCTCGGTCAACGGGTGCTCCTCTGTCGGCCCGCCCAGTCGTTTTGGGATAGCGCAAAGGCGTTAACAGCCCTTAAAATTTCAATGCATGTCGAATTGTTTGCAATCTCACAGTTAAGACCGATGCGGCTGGTGGATGGCGGCTCCGGCCACACCCGTGCGTCCAGACGAGTCCGTCCATGGACGTCCGCCGGGCCCCCAGACATCGTTGGCCCACTCTAAAGGCTCATTTGAAGTGACCCAACCGTTTGACCGCGCGTGACTTCCGGTAAGCGCTGTCATGCTTTGCGGCAGGACGGACCCACAAGAATCGAGCTCCCGTAGGTCGATCCTTGCGCAGGCTCGTATCAGCTGTCGCCGCCGCCGAAAGACACGTCGCGTTTGGCGACCCGAATGCCAATGGTATATCCAGCCACAACGTCGATCAGCGTTGCGAACATGATGATAAAGAACACCGAGGTCGCAGCCTTGGGGACCAGCAGGAATTCGATGAGGCACACGATCATGACCAGCATGGACAAGCCGTGATCGACAAGCGACGACGTGGATGTGTAGGTCGATTTCAATAGTTCGATAAACAGCATCACAAGCGTGATAATAATCAGCAGATCGCCCCAGGTGAATTTCCAGGTGACCGGCGCTTCCTTGGTGCCACTCGGCATCGGCAACTCGAAAATCTTCGTGCCGAGCTCAACGCCCACGAGTGCCATAAGATTATAGAGAATGAAGGCAACGGCGATCAGTGGAATGGCGCGCAGCGACATGCGGTCTTACTCCCGGGGTCTGATGAACCGCACCGTGCAGAGACGTTTGCGGCGGTAGTCCAGTTACGGGCTCGTTATACACATGCGTGCATGGCAGCGCCACGACATGAAGAGCAGCGTGACAACCGACCCCGGCCAGCACTTGCGACGTCAAACTTCGGTTTTGGCATCCAGCACTTGGCGGCCACGGTACATCCCCGTCTTCATGTCGATGTGATGGGGGCGGCGACGCTCGCCCGTCTTTTTATCTTCGACGTGGGCTGGTGCGCTGAGCGCATCGTGCGAACGGCGCTGATTGCGCTTCATACGCGAGACTTTTTTCCTGGGAACGGCCACGGCTTTAACTCCTTCGTGAAAACGATGGCCCCGCGCCTCCTGTCATCATTGCGACATGGGCTGCGGCGACGTCGGTAAACCAATGTGGTGGGACGGCGTGGTGAGATGGTACGGTGAGACGGTACGGTGAAACGAATAGCACCGGCGAAACCGCAAAAATGCGGACGCGCCGGTGCCGTCGCCAGACGCTATACTGAAAGCCTGGGAAAAACGCCAGCCCTTTGAGCAGCGAGCCGCTTCGACCTGACAACTTCAGCGGCTTATCGCACGCTGGCATCCTGCGCGCAGCCCTTGCGGCCCCATTTCAGCCGGTCACGTTCGTCTGGAGTGATCGTTGTGCATAGGGCGGCCGCAGGCCCCGGAGGGCGGGCCATGAAGCGTTTTCCGACGGCATGTAGGACGGATGCGGTTTCCGCCAGCGCGTCGAGCGAAAAATCGGCCGTATGATTTGCCTTGATGCCGATCTGGCTAGCCTGATGCCAACTATCATGCCCGGCCCCCAGATAGACAATCAGCCACCCGTCCTTCTGCTTGCGGTCCAGAAGGCTTTTGAGCTTGTCACGGGTGTATTCACGCGAGGCGTTTTCCAGACCGTCGGTCAGGATGGCCAACATGCGTCGTTCGTCGCGACCCGACAGGCAATCCTGGATACCAACGCTGTATCCAACGGCATCCAGTAGCGGCGTCGCGGCACGGGGCTGATATTCGTCGAGCGTCAGATCCGGGCAGCGGGCAACCGGTACACGGTCTCGGATCGTGTCGATCGACTGGCTATCGAAGATCACCAGGCTCAGGCGGGCCTGCATCGAATTGTCCTCGCGAACCGTGCGGAGATAACTGTTCACGGCACCCACAGCTTCATGTCGCTGTTCCGCCATCGAACCCGACCGGTCCAGGACAATCGATATATGCACCTTTTGCATGATTGTTTCTCTCCCCGCTTGCTTCGTCTGCCCGAATGACGCCGGAATAGGCGCTGAGGCAGCTGCAGGGGTGGGCGGGCCAAAAGGCCAAGTTGTGACCCAACGGTGGCAAAAATCGGCAAGCGCGTCAGGGTTTTAGTGCGTGATCCCGGCATGCCGGTCAGGTCAGTCTGCCTGTATTGTGGGTGTTCTGCGCGGCTTCGCGCTTGACGCTCATGGACTTTCAAACCATAGGTCTCGGCCTGCATAATAATGACCCAATGGTGGGATCGCGCGTCCGATCGGCTCTGTGCTTGCGGCGCTCACCTCACCATTCGCGTCGAAGTTCCATGGAGCCTTTACCGATGTCTAAGTCGCCGCGCCGTCCCGGCCGTCATTTCCTCCAGATTCCAGGGCCGACTCCCATTCCAGAGCGCGTTCTGGCTTCCATGTCACGCCAGATCCTCGATCATCGCGGCGTTGAATTCCAAAAACTTGGATTGCGGGTCCTCGCCAGCGTCAAAACCTTGTTCAAGACCAAGGGTCATGTCGTGATCTACCCCTCGTCGGGCACCGGCGCATGGGAAGCAGCCTTCGTGAACACGCTATCGCCCGGCTATCACGTGCTGATGGTCGAAACCGGTCAGGTCGCGCTGCTGTGGAAGATCATGGCCGAGCGGCTCGGGCTCGTGTGCGACGTGATCCCAACGGACTGGCGAACCGGTCCAGAGGCCCATCTGATCGGCGAGCGGCTTGCCGCCGACAAGGCCCACAAGATCAAGGCCGTCTGCGTCGTCCATAACGAAACATCCACCGGGTGCCGCGCGCATATCGACGAAGTCCGCAAGGCGATGGACGCAGCCAAGCACCCAGCCTTGCTGATGGTCGATACCATCTCGTCACTCGGCGTCATGGATCTGCGCCACGACGAGTGGGGTGTCGACGTCACCGTCTCGGGCTCTCAGAAGGGCATGATGCTGCCGCCGGGTCTGTCGTTCAACGCCGTGTCGGACAAGGCGCTGGCGATGGCCCAGACGGCGCGCCTGCCCCGGTCCTTCTGGGATTGGGAGGAGATGCTGGCGATCAACGACAAGGGCTTCGTCCCCTACCCGCCCTCGACCAACCTGCTGCAGGGCCTCAAAGTCGCGATCGACATGCTGCACGAGGAGGGCCTCGACAACGTGTTCGCCCGCCACGACCGTGCCGCGGAGGCGACGCGCCGCTGCGTGCGCCATTGGGGTTTCGAGACGCAGTGTCGCAAC
>JBBRKD010000242.1:0-4146 GCA_038218255.1 Hyphomicrobiales bacterium
GCCGTATGAACGCGAACGGCACGGGCAATGGCCGACCGAAACGACGAGCACAGAGGCTATGATGCGCGACCTCGATCTTACCAGACTGACGGTCGAAGAGCTGACCCGCATGAGCGCAGCCGCCGATGAGGTGATCGAAACTCTCCGCGTGCTCGGCAAGGCCGGTCTCAACACGGTCGGCCGTATGCTCGAGCACCAGGGCACGTTCATCGAGGAACAGCACTACCCCTCAGACGACGTGTTCGATCGCGAGACGCAATCTCAATATTACTATCACGCCCACCGCAGTGATACGGGCGAGCACGGCCACTTCCACACGTTTGTCCGTGCCGGAGGCATCCCCGCCGATATGCAACCGGCCCCCTATGCTGGCGAGACGCCGCCGCCTACTGGCACCGACGCCATCTGTCACCTCGTCGCCATTTCGATGGATCGCGACGGTTTGCCGGTCGGCCTGTTTACGACCAACCGATGGGTCACGGACGAGACGTTTTATGCCGCCCCCGATGCTATCCGATTGCTCGGCACGTTCCGCGTGGACCATGCGTCCCCGTGCTGGGCAACCAACCGCTGGCTGTCGGCGATGGTTGCGCTGTTCAAGCCGCAAATCGCCGATCTGATGGTGGCGCGAGATCAGGCGATCGGAGCGTGGCACGCTCAATTCCCCGACCGCGACGTCTTTGAGGACCGGGAGCTTGAGGTCACGTCGGAGATTGCCATCGACCTCGACGCTCACATTGCAGCCGTGGATCGGGCATTGGCAGCCAAAACCGCATAAAAATAATGTGTGTGGAACACAGGCCCGTCTCACAACTGACGCAAGACATGCTCAGTAGTGTCGAAGCTACGTGCCGCCGTTTCGCGGATCGGGGCAAGTCGCGCTGTTGGTAAGCCCGCCGGAACAAACTCCGGTGCATTAAAGCCTAGTGTAACAAAGCCGCCGCGCGAAACGAAGCACCAAGCGTCCCACGTAACCCCAGAGGAGACTTTTCAATGCGTCCGTCCACCCGCCTTCTGCTTTCGACCGTCGCCATCTTGCCGCTCGTCGGCGCCGTTTCGGCCGTCAATGCAGAAGTCGCCCCCGGCTCGTTCAAGGTTGCGCAGTGCGCCGCCAAGCCGAACCCCTGCGCCGCCAAGGCTGCCACGAAAGCTCCTTGCGCTGCTAAGGCTCCGTGCGCTGCGAAGGCTCCCTGTGCCGCTAAGGCTCCGTGCGCCGCAAAGGCTCCCTGCGCCGCAAAGGCTCCGTGCGCCGCTAAGGCTCCGTGCGCCGCTAAGGCTCCCTGCGCCGCCAAAGCTCCTTGCGCTGCAAAGGCTCCTTGCGCTGCCAAAGCTCCTTGCGCTGCCAAAGCAAACCCCTGCGCTGCAAAGAAGTAAGTTCAATCGACCCATTTGTCGGTTTGACACGAGGGGTTCAGCAGTCGCTGAGCCCCTTTTTTCATGCCTGTTGGGAGTGGCCCAAGACGTTCCTGCACAGCTGCAGGTCAACCGGACCTGAAAAGACTGCTGCGTCCTTCAATCGGCCAATCTTGTTTGCTGCCCACAAAAACGAAGAGCCGGAGGTGCGGCCCCCGGCTCTTTCAACGCGTTTGTGGATACAGGATCGAACCCGTTCGCGGACTGGTTGCTCAGACCACCCTGGAACGTGCCCGTCAGATCGGTTGATCGTTCCCCGATCAACCGCAGGGCCGAATCCTAAAGGATGCAAAACCCCACTAAGCGGATATCTGCATCGCGCGCGCTTGTCACGGTGTTTGCGTCCCTACAGCCTGTGCGCGAAAAGATAGCGCTGCGCTTGCGGCTTGTGTCCCACAAATCTATGACGACAGGGCACGCAGTTTCCACCAAGGCGCTTTCAAAGCCATGTCGCACAACACGTTTGGCCATCTGTTCCGTGTCACCACCTGGGGAGAGAGCCATGGACCCGCACTCGGCTGCGTTATCGATGGATGCCCGCCGGGGTTGCCAATAGACCAAGCGCGCATTCAGAGTTTCCTCGACAAGAGGAAGCCGGGGCAAAGCCGGTTCACGACACAGCGCCGCGAGCCCGATGAGGTTGAAATCCTTTCTGGCGTCTTAGCCAACGAGGCCGGGCAGCTCGTCTCGACGGGCGCACCCATTTCGTTGATGATCAAGAACGTCGACCAGCGCTCCAAGGACTACGGCGACATCGCAACCAAGTATCGCCCCGGCCACGCCGATTACACCTACGATGCCAAATACGGCATCCGCGACTATCGCGGCGGCGGGCGGTCGTCGGCGCGCGAAACGGCGGCGCGGGTCGCAGCGGGTGCCATCGCACGCGAAGTCATCGCAGGCATGAGAGTGCGCGCGGCCCTCGTTCAGCTCGGCCCCCATGCGGTCAACCGCGCGCAGTGGGACTGGGATCAGGTGACGGAAAACCCGTTTTTTTGCCCAGACGCTACGGCCGTCGCGCCGTGGACGGCCTACCTCGACGGCATCCGCAAATCAGGTTCGTCGTGCGGGGCGATCATCGAGGTTGTGGCAGAGAATGTGCCAGTTGGCCTCGGCGCGCCGCTGTATGGCAAGCTCGATCAGGATCTCGCGTCTGCCATGATGTCGATTAACGCGGTCAAGGGTGTCGAGATCGGCGATGGCATGGCATCGGCTTCGCTCACGGGCGAGGCCAATGCGGACGAAATGCGCGCAGGACCCGACGGCAAACCGGTGTTTTTGTCGAACCACGCCGGCGGCATTCTTGGCGGCATTTCGTCGGGTCAGCCGATCGTGTGCCGGTTTGCCGTCAAGCCGACATCGTCGATCCTCTCGCCGCGCCGCACGATTGATCAAGCGGGCATTGAGACCGATATCATCACCAAGGGCCGCCACGACCCTTGCGTCGGCATTCGCGCCGTGCCCGTGGGCGAAGCCATGATGGCGATCGTGCTCGCCGACCACCTGCTCCGCCATCGCGGCCAGTGCGGGGAATGATGTGATGGGGGCGCATCGGACCATTGTCATTCTCACCGGCGCGGGGCTGTCTGCTGAGAGCGGCATTGCGACGTTTCGCGATGCGCACGGCCTGTGGGCGAAATACGACGTCGAAGACGTGGCAACGCCGGAAGGTTTTGAGCGCAATCCCGGCCTCGTTCACGAGTTCTACAATCTGCGGCGGCGCGATCATGCCGAGGCCCGGCCCAATGCCGCGCATGTTGCGCTCGCCCGTCTCGAACAATCGTATCCCGGTGGAGCGGTGATGATCGTGACCCAGAACGTCGACAGCCTCCACGAACAGGCGGGGTCGAAAAACCTGATCCACATGCACGGTGAATTGCTATCGGCGCTGTGCGCGGCATGCCGCACGACGCACCCATGGACGGGCGATCTCAGCGTGGAAACGGCCTGCCCCGCCTGCAAGGCACGCGCTGGCCTGCGCCCCAACGTCGTGTGGTTTGGCGAAGAGCCCTATCACATGGACATCATCAAAGAGGCGCTCGGGCAGGCTGACCTGTTTGTCTCCATCGGGACCAGCGGCAATGTCTATCCAGCCAGCGGGTTCGTGCGGGCGGCGCGTGCCAACGGCGCACATACGGTCGAACTTAATCTTGAGCCGTCCAAAGGGGCCGCCCACTTCCACGAGGCGATCCATGGGGCAGCGACGACCGTGGTTCCAGCGTTTGTCGACCGGCTACTCCGGGATGTGACGTAGCGGCATCGGCGGGGGTGGCAAGCGGCCCGCTTTGAGGTTCCAATACCACCACGAGCGCGCATCGATGATGCCCGGCTGTGCTTGATCCAAGGCTTCTTTCAGCCCGGCCTCACCGACATGGGCGAGCAGCAGGGCCATATCTGCATCCGTCGAGGCGTTGAGGGCATAGGCCATCAACTTGACGGGCTGGCTGAGCGCCACGTCGGGCGGCTCGCACCAGACAATCCGACGGGCAGCTGCGATGACGTCGGGGGTTTGGGGGAAGGGGGTCAGCGGAAATCCTGGGCTGCCAAAATCGCGCGGAACTCGAGGCTGGCTGCGGCGAAGGCATCGGTTGCGCCTTCCTGGCGGTCGACGACGGTGACGACGCCGGCAACGATCGCACCGGCCGCCCGAACGGCCTCGACAGCTTTCAGTGCTGACCCGCCCGTGGTTGTCACATCTTCCACGATGACAACGCGCTTGCCGCTCAGCGTTTG
>JBBRKD010000243.1:0-4127 GCA_038218255.1 Hyphomicrobiales bacterium
TGGCAACTGATGCAAAGGCCACCCTCGTCGTCCTCACGCAACTGCCGCCAAGCGACCCTGAAGCCTTCATGACAGCAGCTGCGACCCGCTTTCCTGGCACGCTCTTCCTCGTCGCAGCCCCCGATGGCGGCGCGGCTCCAGCCCCCAACCGGGTGTCGGTCACAAGTTTCGATCCAACGTGCAGCCCTGAGCAAGCCCTCATCCCACCCGACACCGACCTCGCCGTTGCCGCTGGCTGCAGCGACACACCCGTAAGCCCCAACGCGCCGTCAGCCACCCGTTCGGCCGTTGCAACCGCGCGCCTCGCAGCGCTCGCCGCCCGCTGGCTCGCAGCCGACCCATCCGTAACGGCCGCAGACCTGAAAGCCCGCATCCTCGCGCTCGCCAAACCCCGACCCGCGGGCACGCCGTTGATCGCCCGCCACGGCTGGATCGAAACCCCATCCGCGCAGGGTCTCGGCGAGTAGGAGCCCTACTTCTTCTGCCAGAACCCGCTGACCCAATCCCACGCCCGGGTTGCATAACCCTTGGCTGTTTCGACCACCGTCGGCTTTTTGACAGCGTCCACAGGCGGAGGCGACGGCACGGGCGTGACGGTTGGCGACGGAGGCGGCGCGGGCGCCACAACCGGCGGCGTCGGTGCGGGCGCAGGCGGCGTCGGTGAAGGCACCGGCGGAGCCGGCGTAGGTACCGGCGGAGCCGGCGTAGGTACCGGCGGAGCCGGCGCAGGTACCGGTGGTGCCGGCGTAGGTACCGGCGGAGCCGGCGCAGGTACCGGTGGTGCCGGCGCAGGTACCGGTGGCGTCGGTGCGGGAACCGGTGGAGTTGGCGTAGGTACCGGTGGAGTCGGCGCAGGTACCGGTGGTGCCGGCACCGGCGTCGGTTGTGGAGCTGGAGCGGGCACCGGTTGAGGTGGCTCAGGAACCGGCGCAGGCGTCGGCACAGGAGCTGGAGTCGGCACAGGAGCAGGAGCGGGCACGGGCACTGGCAGCGGCGGCTCGGGAACCGGTGCTGGCGTAGGTGCAGGTGGTTTCGGCTTCAGCGCCGTGAGTGTGAACGTCTGGGTCGCCTTGCCGCCCGTGCCGTCATCGGCCGTCGCCGCAATCGTGTACACCCCAGCAACTCCGCCCGTCGACGCGCCGTCGGCGATCGTGCCACTGAGCTGACCCGTCTTGCGGTCAAACGCGAGACCCGGCGGCAACCCGATGATCGAATAGCGCAGCAACGTCGGATCGGGTGCCTGGAACGCGCTGCCCACGCTGATGTCGACGCTCTCGCCTTCATGATAGGATTTGTTGACGGTCGGCGTCGACACCACCGGACCTAGGTTGCGCACTGTGATCACGAAACTCTGCGACGCGGTCCCGCCCTCGCCGTTATCGGCGATGACTTTGACCGTATACGACCCGTTGTCCCCGCCCTTCGAGGCGTCTGGAGACAGTTTGCCAGAAATGACGCCGCGCTCGCTGTCCATTTGCACGGAAAGCGGCAGGCTGACAGCCGAATACCGCAGCGGATTTGCGCCATACCAGACTGAGAATCCGGCGGCGGCATTGATTGTGGTGATGGTCTCGCCATTGAACGCGCGCACAGAGACGAGCGCATCAGCGACAACCGGCGGCGGCAGATCGGGCACAACGGCATTGGGGTCGGTCTGCTTCTCAGCTGTGATCGTGAACCGCTGATTGACCGGCGTGGACTTGCCATCGCTCGCCGACATGGTGACCGTGTAAACCCCCCCGTTGCCCCCGCGCGAGGCTGTCTTGGAAAGTTTGCCCGCGATGCGCCCGGTCTGCGCGTTGATGGTCACGCCTGGCGGCAAGCCGGTCGCCGCAAACGTCAGCCGCGCGGCGCTCGGGTTCAGATAGGCAGCGCCCGCATCCACCAGAACGCGCGAGCCATCCTTGAAGAACTTACCGCGCGTCGCCGTGCCGATGACCGGCGGCGATATCTGCACGTTCATCGTGAAACTTTGTTGCGCCGTGTTTCCCTTGCCATCGTCCGCCATCACGACGACGGTATAGGCCCCGTTTACGCCGCCCTTGGAGGCGTCCGCATCAAACAGCCCCTTGATCGCCCCGGTCGCTGCATCGATCGTGAACCCGTTCGGCAATCCGGTCGCCTTGTAGGTGACCTTGGTGCGCGGATCGGCGGCCTTGAAATACTGCGCAATCGAGAACGGCGGCAGCGCCTTGCCATCGTTGCCGGTGATGTTGGGGATCGGCCACAGCACGAACGGTGGCACCGGTTGGTTGGGCGCTGGCGCACCCAGTTCGCGGATCGGATCGACGATGAGGTTGCCCGCCGGGTCGATGCCGGAATCGAGCCCCTTCGCGCGACGGTAGGCAGCGATCAACGAGGAATAGACCGGCACATACACGCGCTGCGTCTCAGTGCCGAGGCGTATCGACTGCTTGACCTGGAAGTGCAAATGGCGCGTCGTATCGCGCTTGCCGTTCATAAATTGCGAGATGCGGCCAAGCACGTCCCCCTGTTTGACGAGGGCGCCTTCCGACACGCGGATCGAATCCGGGTGCATGTGAAGGTAATAGTATTCGGTACCGTCCTTTCCCTTGAGGCGAACGGTTGTGTTCGAGGTCACCTGCGTGATCACGCCCTCGACAACAGCAACCACCTCCCATTTGTTATCCTCGCACTTGGGCGGGCGGATATCCTGCCCCTGATGGCCCTGTCCTGAGGGACACATCGGCATCGGCCAGCCGCGCACTTCGCAGAAATTGTCGCGCTGGACCATTTGGTCATAGTTAGCGGCATCGCACTCCTGGCCCCCGGCCTCGCCTTTTCCACCCCAACCGCCGCCACCGCGGCCCCAGATTTGCGAGTTCAGGAACGCATGCTTACCGGCAGGTGTTGGCTCCAGCCCTGTCTGCAACCGCACCGGGAATACGATGTCAGGCAAATACACCCGACGATCGCCGACGCGGCCGCGGTCCTTGTCCTTTGGGTTGAGGTCCCCCGGCGGGTAATAGGCAAAGCCTGGGCCTGTCACAGGTGGCAACGGAGCAGGTGTTGCGAGGACGGGAGGTGCGGCTGGCACCCCCGGCAGCGGCGTCAGAGGCGCATCAGGGTTGGTATACAGGCACTTAGCAAACGCAGGCGCTAAAGTCGCAGTCGATGCGAGGACAACGAGCATCAGCACCAATCGTGCCGCGATCGTTCCTCCCCGTCTCCGCTCACCTAACGCCATGACACGCCCCTCACCCACGCATGGGCCAGACTATGCCCGACCGGTCGGGCTGCGGCAACACGGCCGCCGTCTGCGGCCGCGCTTTCCGTGATCCGTGTCACGCAAATGGCATTGCCCCGGCACGGTGGCTGCGCCACAGTCGAAGCGTGCAACTGTGATGTGACGGACGTCCAATCAGCAAACGCGGCAACCAGAAAGAACCGACCCCATGAAGGCCTGGCTCAATCCCAAGTCCGTGCCGGTGGTCGCAGCCCTAGCGATGCTCGTCGTCGGTGCGCTGGCTGCCGTCGTCTCAGCCCAGGACAAAACCGGTTCTGGACAAAATCTGCTCAAGGTCGATTTGGCCGACGCTGAACTCGCAGCGTTCCGCGCAAACCCGACGTTAAGATCGGCGGCCGCCAATCCGCGCCTATCGGGGCTGCAAATTCCCGTCCTCGCATTCGAGGACGTCCCACAGATCGTCAAGAACGTGGCGGGTCCCGATGCCAAGCCGATCAAGCCGCGCAGCATCATCACCGATCCCAAACAGCCGTACTGGTATCACATCGTCGATACCTACGAGGGCATCTCCATCGCCGTGGACGCTGACCGCCGGATCAACCAGGAGGTCAGCAAATCCTTCCAGATCGGCCAAGCCAAGCTCGGCGCGGAAGCAGCCCTTGGCACCAAATCCAAGCCGAAAATCTCCGTCCTCGACAGTCACAGCGAAGAAGGCATGGAGGGCATGTTGATCGAGTACACGATCCAAAAGTATCCCGACATTCCCTATACCGTGACCATCGAGTGCACAGGTCAGGCGAAGACCCAGTGTAAAGACGTCGGCGTGATCGCCAAGGATCAAGCCCTCCTCAAACTGATCGCCGTGCCGAAGTCGTAAGACCGTCACGCGTAAGGACTGATCTACAACGCTCAAATGAGT
>JBBRKD010000244.1:0-4117 GCA_038218255.1 Hyphomicrobiales bacterium
GAAGCGCGCCCAGAACGAAGGCTTGCAGGCCGTCTTCAAAGAAGGGGATGCGCGCAACCCGCGCCTCATTGAGAGCACGTTCGACTGTGTCGCCATCATGGGCAACTCATTTGGGTATTTCTCCAACAAGCAGGACGACGAGAAAGTTCTGAACACGGTCGGAAAAATCTTGCGCCCGTCCGGGCAACTGGTGCTCGACATCACCGACGGCGCGTACATGGCCGACAACTTTGATCGCCGCTCGTGGGAGTGGATCGATGAACACCATCTGGTGTGCCGTGAGCGCTCGCTGTCAGCTGACCGGGAACGGCTGATCTCGCGCGAGGTGATTGTGCATGACGAAAGCGGCGTGCTCGCTGACCAGTTCTATGCTGAGCGGCTCTACACCAAGGATGGGATCCAGAGGCTGTTGGAGAAGACGGGCTTTCGCAACGTCCGCCATCACGGCTCAGCCGACAGCCTGTCGGATCGCGACCAAGACTTGGGCATGATGGCGCGGCGCATGCTGATCTCTGCCGATGCGCCAGCTCTCGCCGTCCGCAAACCCAAGGGCAAGGCGCAGTTGATCGACATCACTGTGCTGCTGGGTGATCCGCGGCTGCCCGACCAGATCAAACGCGGTGGTACGTTCCAGCCCGAAGACCTCGACACCGTGCGCCGCCTCAAGGATGCGCTCTCAGAGTTGCCGCAGTACAAGTTCCGCTATCTCGACAATCACGCGACGCTCGATCGCGACCTTTCGGACCTGCGCACCGACCTCATTTTCAATCTGTGTGACGAAGGGTTCAACAACGACCCCTTCAAGGAATTGCACGTTCCCGCCATGCTCGATGCGCTGGGCTTGGCCTATACCGGCGGCGCACCGGCAGCGCTTGGCGCCTGCTACGACAAGGGCCTCGTGCGCGCGGTCGCCATGACGCTCGACGTGCCGGTGCCGCTTGAAACCTATGTGCGGCCGGGCGACCAAGGCGCAACGCTGCCGGGCGTCTTCCCCGCGCTCCTGAAGCCCAACACCGGCGACAGCTCCGAGGGCATCACCAAGGACGCTGTGGTCACGAACGAGAAGGGTCTTCTCGATTATCTCGAAAAGCTGCGGGCGACCTTCCCCAAGCGCTCGGTGCTGGTGCAGGAGTTCCTCACCGGGGCTGAATACTCCGTCAGCCTCGTCGGCAATCCCGATCAGGGGTTGCGGGCGCTGCCAATTCTGGAAGTCGATTATTCGCGGCTCGATCCCAATCTGCCGAAGATCCTCGGCTATGAGAGCAAGTGGGAGCCCGACAGCCCCTATTGGACCGAGATCCGCTACCACGAGGCCAACCTGTCCGAACTCGCCCAGCAGCAGATGGTTGAGCACGCGACGCGGCTGTTTGAACGGCTTGGGTGCCGCGATTACGCGCGGTTTGATTTCCGCGCCGACAGCCGCGGCGAGATCAAGCTGCTCGAAGTCAACCCCAATCCCGGCTGGTGCTGGGATGGAAAGCTCAACATCATGGCGGGCTTTGCTGGCATCCGGTATTCGGAGCTGCTTGGGCAGATTCTCGCCGCTGCCATTGAGCGATGCGGGATCGTCGGAAAACCGCAAGTGATTGCGGCCAACGGCACCGGTCAGTTTGATGCCGCGTGATCGGCGGCATTGTTGCCAAATTTGGTAGGATGCGGCGATGCGACGGGCATCTAGCCCGAATTATGCATCACGCCTGAGAAGAACCTTGGTGGCCATGGCGCAACGCGTTGAAAGCGCGTAGCAAACTGTTGTGAGACGAGCGTGCATGCGTAGCAACGGAATGCCACAGCCACCATGACCGATGTACCACTGCTGCCCTTCGATTTGCCAGCCGTCGCGCGCAAGAAGCTCACAGTTGATTTTGACGGCGGCAACCAGTCGTCGGATGCGGGCGTGTTGCTGCTGCGGGCGGCTGAGCAGAAGGTGGGCGTCATCGCGCGGCTGGCGGCGGCCCTGCCCGACCGGCGTGATGCCACGCGCATCCAGCACCGCTCCGGCGAGATCATCGGTGCGCGCGTGTTCGGCATCTGCTGCGGCTGGGAAGACGCCATCGATCACAACCGGTTGCGCGACGACCCGGCGCTGAAGATGGCGGTTGGGCGTTGCCCCGAGACGGGCGCAGCCCTCGCCTCGCAGTCGACCATCAGCCGCTTTGAGAACGCGCCGTCGAAGTGGGATGCGGGCCGCCTCGCAGCAGCGCTCGTCGATCAGTTCACGGCGCGAGTCACCCCCGCGCATCGCGATATCTTCGACATCGACGACACCTTCGACGCCGCACACGGCGGGCAGCAAATGGCGTTCTGGAATGCCCATCATGACGAGCGCGGCTTTGCGCCCATGCACGTCTATCACGCCGGGTCTGGCCTTCCGGTCGCGACCATCCTGCGGCCCGCGAAGACGCCCAATGGGCGCGAAGTACGCACCGTGATCAAACACCTGACGAAGCGCATCCGGGCAGCGTGGAAAAAGGCCAATATCGTCTGGCGCGGGGACAGCCACTATGGCCGCGCTGAAGCCATGGACTGGTGCGATAACAACGCAGTAGGCTACATCTTCGGCTTCCCCGGCAACAGCGTGCTGGACCGCATGGTAGCCGAAACGGCGGACCATCTGCGCTTCTGGCACGCGGGGGCGGATGTGCCGAAATTGCGCTGCTACAAGGCGCTCTGGTACAAGGCCGGCAGCTGGGCGACACCCCGCCGCATCATCGCCCGCATCGAAGCCTCGATGCATCCCGATCCCACGCCCGCCGACCCCAAAGCCATGCGCCAGAAGATCGACATCCGCTACGTCGTGACCTCGCTCGAGGGCGGCGCGGAACTCCTCTACGAAGGCGTCTACTGCCAACGCGGGCAGATGGAAAACCTCATCAAACTGCACAAAGCTCAGTTGGCATCTGATCGCACGTCATGCCATTCGGCAACCGCTAATCAGGTGCGCTTGAGCCTGCACACGGCGGCGTTCTGGCTGATGCATACGGTCCGCTCAGCGATCCCCGAAGGCCACGCGCTTGCGAAAGCCGAGTTCAACACGATCCGCGTGCGCCTGTTGAAAATCGCGGCCCGCGTCGTCGAATACGGCAGCCGCATCCGCGTCCATCTGCCGACGAGCTGCCCCGAGCGATCCCTGTTCCGCAGCCTCGCGCTCGGCCTTTCGCCGTCGGGATAACGCGCGGGGCGCGCATGCCCCCACCGAGCCGCCGAACATGGCACATCAGCCCCCAACGTGTTGCACTGTGAGTTCCTGATCGACGGTCACCCGGCCGGACGATGCCGCGCGCCCGTCAACTCAAGCCCCGCGACGCGGCTCCTGGTGCATGATCCGGGCTAGGCACGCCGCGAAGCGTATACAGTATCATGATGGGTTTTACGCGGGCGCTACGCCACGGGGCGATTTCAAATGAATGAGTATGTCGCTCTTGGTGTTTTTCTCGTTCTCACGGCGGGGGCTGCTATGACGGGCGGGTACTTTGGTCCGGGCCCTTGGTACATGGCGCTGCAAAAGCCGTGGTGGACGCCGCCGGGTTGGGCGTTTCCGGTTGTCTGGACCATCCTGTACGTGATGATCGCGGTGGCGGGCTGGCGCGCCTGGCAGGCGCAGGGCGTTGGACTGCTGGTCGGCGTGTGGGGCCTCCAACTCGTCTTGAATGCTATGTGGTCGTGGATCATGTTCGGGCGCAAGGACGTCGGCCTTGCCCTGTTAGACGCGGGTGGGATGTGGCTGTCGATCGGGCTGTTCACCGTGCTCGCTTGGCCCGTGGCTCCGCAGGCGGCACTGCTGTTCGTGCCCTATTTGATCTGGGTCACGATCGCGTTTGTGCTCAACCTGCGCATCCTGCAGCTGAACCCGGGACTATGACGTTTGAGATGGCCCGGCGACCTGTCAGCGGGTCGTCAGCTCTGATTCCTTGGCAACCCGCTCGAACTGCTCCGCGATCGTCTTGATTCTGTAATGACGCTCGCCGCTCTCGACAGGCACGAGGCGCAGAATGGTGTACTCACGCGTGGACGCAGGGATCGTCGCCCGGCCAGGGTTGAAGTCAACCATCTGGCCAACTTTGAATTTCGGCAGCGCGACTTGGGCCAAGACCTGATCTCCTCGGGAACGTCGGCA
>JBBRKD010000245.1:0-4107 GCA_038218255.1 Hyphomicrobiales bacterium
GTCGGCTTCTAGCGCTAAGCGCACGAGGTCGCGGCTCGCAGCCTCGTCATCAGCCAGCAGAATGCGTGCCATGCCTAGGGCTCCCTCTCACGTTGGCTCAACTGCTGGATTGCGAAATGTAGCCGACGAATGGCAGTTCACGGTAGCGGTGGGCGACATCCATGCCATATCCGACGACAAATCGTTCAGGGCAGGCGAACGCGCGGAAATCGGCGCTGACATCCACGGCGCGCTCGACATTTTTTTCAAGCAGAACGCAGGTGAGAATGCTGGCGGCACCGCGCGCCGTCAGGAGGTCCATGGCAAAGGCCAGCGTACGGCCGGATTCAAGAATATCGTCGATGACGAGCAGGTTTCGGCCAACAACATCGAGGTCGAGATCGCGCAGGATGTCCACCTGACCCGACGATTCACGACTTTTGCGATAGCTCGAAAGCGTGAGGAAATCGATCTCGGGCGCGACGCCGTGCAGGTGCATGGCGCGGATGAGATCGGCCGCGAAAACGAAACTCCCCTTCAGCACGGCGATCACGAGCAACTGATCGATGCGGCGGGCGGCGATCTCCGCGGCGAGCTCTTCCAAACGCGCTGCGATCTGCGCGGCCGAAAAAACAACCACCACATCCTGTGCAGAGCGTGGCTGGACGGGGGCTGGCTCGCTGGGGGCCGGGTTGGCGTTGTCGTGCGACATGACGGTCAAATCCAGGGAGTGGAACGCTCTGAACAGGCATTGTGATATCGGCCGTTTGCGGCATCTGTGCAATCGTCCCCCGATGGCCTGCACCCTCGACGTGGGCTTATGCACACGAACATGCCACATTCCTCACGGATCAACGGTCAAACGTTCGCCGTCGCATTGATCACGCAAAACAGCGCGCACATAAGCACACGCAAGCGTGGCATGGCGGACCGTGCAAGCCTCTAGTGCCATGCAAGACTGTGGAGCCGTTGCCATCGCCCCAACATCGGAACGCCGCCTGTGATTCGCTTGAACAACGTAGGCTTGAAATACGACAGCGGTCCCGACACCCTGCATGATGTGAATTTTCATCTGCGGCCAGGTTCCTTCCACTTTCTCACCGGGCCCTCAGGTGCTGGCAAGACGTCCCTTCTGCGTTTGTTGTTCATGTCGATCCACCCGACGCGGGGTCAGATCCAGATGTTCAACCAGGACGTCAGCCAGATCACGACCTCCAAGCGCGCCCAGCTGCGCCGACGCATCGGCATCGTGTTCCAGGATTTTCGCCTGCTCGACCATCTGACGACGTGGGAAAACGTGGCCCTTCCGCTGCGTGTCGTCGGCAAGCACCCCAACGACTACAGGGAAGACGTGACCGACCTGTTGCAGTGGGTGGGGCTTGGTGACCGAATGTATGCCTATCCGTCGGTTCTGTCGGGTGGGGAGAAACAGCGCGCGGCCATTGCGCGAGCCGTGATCGGCAAGCCCGAGCTTCTGCTTGCCGATGAGCCGACCGGAAACGTCGACCCGCAGATGGCGCGACGTCTGCTACGGTTGTTTATCGAGTTGAACCGCCTCGGCACGTCTGTTTTGATCGCAACGCATGATCACCAGCTGATGCGCCAGTACAAGGCCCCCCGCTTGGAGCTGCACGACGGCCATGTCCGGATCGTTTGACAACCGCGACCGTCCTCCTGGCCAGCGCCTGGGGAGCGTTCCGCGCCAAGCCTATGAGCAGGCTCCAGAGCCACAGGGCGCGGCGGCGTATGATCCCTATGACGACGCCTACGACACCCAACAACCCTCAACCCGACCCGCGCGCGAGCAGGGGCCGCAACCGATGATGCGCGCTGAACCTGTGACGAATTGGGGGGCTGAACCTGTGCCTCAGCCTCTTGTCCAATCGCCGCTCCAATCTCCGGCCGCACGCGCACCCGATCTCTATGCCGAAGCCCGCTCGAACAAACCCGAGAAGGCCCACCGGAGCGCTGGGATCGTGCCAGCAGGGTCGGTGACCGGGCGCTCGCTGACGCTGGTGATCGCGATCATGTGCTTCCTTGCAAGCCTGACGGCTGGCGCGGTCTACATGATCAGCAAGTCCGCCGACGGCTGGCTAAAGGACATGGCGAGCGAGGTGACCGTGCAGGTCGAGCCGCGCGATGCCGTCGACACCGACAAGGTCATCAAGGAAACCGTCGCCTATCTGACGAAGCAGCCCGGCGTTACCAGCGTCCGGGCGCTGAACCTCGACGAATCGTCGGCCCTTCTGGAGCCCTGGCTCGGGCAGGCCGAGGTGTTGAAAACGCTCCCCGTGCCACGCTTGATCGCGCTTGAGATCGACCGCAATTCGCCGCCCGATCTCGACGCCATGCGCGCCGCGCTGGCGAAAGACCATAAGGGCGTCACGCTGGACGATCATCGCCACTGGCAGCAGCAGATCCGCACCGTCACACGCTCGTTTGCGCTCGGCGGATTCATGATCTTGATGCTGGTGGCCGCCGCAACCATCGCCATCATCGTATCGGCGACGCGCAGCGCCATGGCATCCAACCGCGACATCGTCGAGGTGCTCCATTTCGTCGGCGCGAACGACCGCTTCATTGCCCGTGAATTCGAAAGCCATTTCCTCAAGCTCGGTATCAAAGCTGGCCTGTTCGGCGCTTTGGCTGCCAGCGCTGTGTTTTTGGCTGCCCCGCTTATCGTCGAGCTGATCGGCGGACAGACGGTGACGGCGGCCGAGCTTCACCGGCTGATCGGATCGGGTAATCTGGAGTTGGCAGGTTACGGGCTGATGGCGGCTGTGGTGGTGATCGTTGCGGCGCTCTGCATGATCACGTCGCGGCTGGGCGTCTACGGCATCTTGAACAACCGCCCCTAGAGCAGGGCGACTGAGTGCGAAGTGGTCTCGGTTCGGCTGGAAAAAAGTTCCAGATCACAGACTTAACGTGCGTTGGCCCGAAGTTGCCCTCGCTGCCCCACGCTTGCGATCCAGGGCCGGCTTGTTGATGTTTCGTTGACAGCTTTGCCACATTCGCCTGTCACCATGCGTCAAAACAGCTGTATAAGCGCAACCAAATGTCAACCATCGACCAGACAGGCGAGCCGCGCCCCGATCCCTCCTCTGGGCGGACGGGGCTTGATACGCACGCGCGTCGGTCCGCGCGGCGCATCGGATCGCTCCCCCGCAGGACGGTGACAATCGCTGGGCTCGCCTTGGCTTTGCTCATCTTCGGGTTTGCCATGTTCGCGACCAGCGCCATGCGCGAAACGGCCCCGACGACGGAGTTGGCGGACGGCATCGTTGTGCTGACGGGCGGCGATAATCGGATCAAGGAGGGCGGCCGATTGCTGCGCGAGGGTCGTGGTCAGCGGTTGTTGATCTCAGGCGTGAACCCGATGGCGAGCCGAGAGGATTTGATGCGCCTGACGGGCCTTGAACCCCGGCTCTACGACTGCTGCGTCGATATCGGCTACACGGCGCGCGATACCATCGGCAATGCACGGGAGACCAAGGCTTGGGTCGCCGACCGGCATCTCTCAAGCCTTCTCGTTGTCACGTCGGCTGCCCATTCGCCGCGCGCGATGACCGTGTTTGAGATAGCGGTACCTGAAGCTAAGTTGATTGCAAATCCGGTGGCGATGCGGCACGGCAAGTCACGCGCGTGGTGGTTGGAAGCGGAAACGCGCCGCGCCTTGATGATCGAATATCTCAAGTTTCTCCCAGCTGCCGGGCTTCGCGCGGCCATGATGCTGATCCCGACGACGCTGTCGCCGACCGCGACCGCTGGTCCCGGCCAGACGCCTGCGCGGAGCTGATCGCGCTATGGCGGCCGTGCGCTCCTTGTTGTTCGCCGTCCTTTTTTATGCGGTCACGGCGGCGTTCGTCATCGTGGGATCGCCGCTCCTCCTTGGTCCCCGCCGGTGGGCTATGCGCGGGCTCGATCTCCACGCGCGCTGTTGCCTCTGGCTGCTGGGGATGATTGTTGGGACGCAGCTTGAGGTCCGCGGACGCGCCAATATCCCGACGGGCGCCGCCATCGTTGCTGCCAAGCACCATTCGGCATGGGAGACGTTCGGGCTGATCCCGCTGCTGCGCGACCCTGCGATGGTCATGAAAGCCGAGCTTGGGCTCATACCGTTCTATGGCT
>JBBRKD010000246.1:0-4105 GCA_038218255.1 Hyphomicrobiales bacterium
GATCTCTTGGGTCTCAAGTACGTTGGTCAGGCAGACCAGCACCACGCCATCGCAGGCTGCAGCGGTCGCAATCGGATTGGGGCGATTGGGCAGCGGATTAAGCCTGGGTGGCAGATCAAGCAGCACAAGATCATACCCCGCCAAGCCTGGATGGTCGCGCAACGGGCGTACGGCATTGAAGTATCGATGCTGATCGGCAGAAACCGTGGCGATATCGTAGCCGTGCGGCGTCCGCTGGCCCGCGACGGCCGCGTCGGACAGCGCATCCCAGTGCGGGATCGCGTCGTCTTCACTGGCGTTCAAGGCCAACAGCAACGGCTTGACGCCAGCATCAGCCGCAGCGGCAGCGAGGTCTTGCGAAAGCTCGGTGACCCCGGACGCCGGGATCGGACTCGCAAGCCCCACGACTTTGAGGCCGAGCCGTTGCAACACCAAAAGGATCTGCTCGACGGCACGTTGCCGTTGGAGGGTGGGCTGTTCGTTCATACGCCACGACCTTAGTTGTTCATCTGGTCTACGAGGGAGACGACGAGAACGTCGCCAGGTTGAATGAGCGTGAAGCGAGTGGCCGGGATGGCAACGGGTTTGTTGTCGTCCATCCGAACGATCTCATAGCGGATGATCGGGTCACGCGATCCGTTGTTCACGA
Organism: Hyphomicrobiales bacterium; assembly: GCA_038218255.1. Lineage (GTDB taxonomy): Bacteria > Pseudomonadota > Alphaproteobacteria > Rhizobiales > Hyphomicrobiaceae > JANXVY01. The sequence goes on from JBBRKD010000246.1 coordinate 650, forward strand.
AGGCGCTGCTCCCGGTCAGCCGCCGATAGGCACTGTTGGCAACCTCGACTTCGATCTCGAGCTGCGATTGCTGCTGCTCAAGGCGGATCAGTTCTGCGTTGATGGTTGAAATGCGCTCCTGCTGCAGCGTCTCGATATCGCGCTCGATTGAACCAGACAGGCTTTTGACGCGCGCAACCGAGACGAGAATATTCGTCAGCTTCTCGTCCAGGTCAGCCAGTCGCGTGCGCTCGTCGAGAATGCGTTCGGAGCGAATGAGGCCCTTACTCTTCAGCGACAGGATTTCATCAAGGTTACGCTTGCGCATTAAGGCCTGTTCTTCGACACGCACTTTTTGCGTCTGCAAGCCCTCGAGTTCCTCCCGGCCAAGCGCCAACGCGCGCTCAAGCCCCTGACGGCGCGATTCAAAGCTTGCCCGGTTGCTGGCAAGGTGCGTGCGCTGGCTTTCCATCAACCGAACGCTCTGTTCGGGTGTGATCATGTCTTTCAGCCTCGGGGGCACCGTGAGGTCGGCAGCACCCGACTTGATGGCCTTGAGGGTCTCGATCGACGCGAGCACATTGGCAAGCTCGACCGCCGCGCGGTGTGCGCGTGCACGCTCCGATTCAGAAGGAGTGGCAGTGTCGGTCGCCGTCGGACGGTAGACGCCACCCGACAGTGTTTCGGCGTGTAAAACCGTGTAGCCCGATCGCCATGCGAACGATCCAGCCCGTGCAACGTATCCCGACACGAAAATCGGCTTGTATTCGACGACGTCGACCGTCACCAAAGCATCCCGCCCTGTCAGGCGGCGGATTTCTTTGGCAACAAGCCCCTCGATGTCGCCAAGTTTCTTGTCGTGGACGTCAATTCGGCCAAGCCCAGGAAGCGGAATCGTCCCGTCGGGCTCGATGCTGTGAATGCCCGTAATCAGGGGGAACCCAGGTGCGACGAGATTGATCTTTTCCAAGCCTGAAACCGGCGTACGGCTGCCACCTTGAGTGCTTGGGCGGGCTGGCTCGGCAGCAGCAGCCACGGGCGCAACGACAGGCGGTGTCACTGCGGCACTTTCTTGCTGCGCAACGGTCGGCGTCGACGTGCCAGCCGCCAAAGCTGCGACCAACCCCAACGTGCCGATACCAAGAAACGAAAACAGGGGTCTGACAGCCAGAGACGGCATCCGAGCTAACACGATACGCACTCCGATTATGGCTTGATAGGACCAGCAAGTGCTGAGGATACTCACAGATATATCGATCTCGCACCCCACTGTCACTAGGCTACGTATCGTACTGATTAAACTTGCAGGAAACTCGCTTGCAGCACCTGATCATCCGATGCCAAATCATTGGTTTTGCTGCAGCGCAGCGCGGGTGCGAGCTCGGATGTTGTCCCAATCGCGCGGCCATCCCGCGGCAGAAGCGATCACGCAATAGGCGTTGCACGGACGAAAGAGTTTTGCCAAAGCTGGGGCCAGGCTGCGGTCCTAGAGCATTTGGCTCCGCGTGGCGGTGTCGCCTCAAAGCGAGAGCAGTTTAACGAGACGTGGAAGCAGCTCCGCGTAAAACTCCGTTCCAAATCAGCGACCTGGATTGCGATTGAGGGACAAAGACAGGCAAATGTGCTCGAACGTGATCGCAACGCCATCGCACATCCGCTATCGAAGACGGCGATCAACACCGGTCTAGGCGCGCAGCCTTTAGACGGGCCACCACTCAAGCGCTGCGAAATGACGGAACTTTCGACGTGACACAGGCAACAAACTCGTCCCCGCGTCCAACGCGCTTGGCCTCGTATCCGGCACCGTCCGCCGTGCTCGAACTGTTGAAACCCATCACATGGTTTCCGCCCATGTGGGCGTTCGCCTGCGGCGTGGTCTCGTCGGGCGTTGCCGTCGTTCCAAACTGGCAAACAGCGCTGCTCGGTATCCTACTGGCCGGACCGCTGGTTTGCGCCATGAGCCAGGCGATCAACGACTGGTACGACCGCGACGTTGACGCGATTAACGAACCCCATCGACCCATTCCGTCCGGCCGCGTCCCCGGGCTGTGGGGCGCCTACATCGCCTGGATATGGACCGGGCTGTCGTTGCTCGTTGCAGCCAATCTCGGACCGACAGTGTTCGTCGCAACGGTAATTGGCCTCGTGCTCGCCTGGGCCTACAGCGCGCCACCCTTCCGGCTCAAGCAGAACGGCTGGTGGGGGAACGCTGCCTGCGGGTTCTCCTACGAGGGCCTCGCTTGGGTCACCGGGTGCGCAGCCATGCTCGGCGGCGGGGTGCCCCCGGGGCCTGTGCTGATACTGGCCGGTCTCTATAGCGTTGGCGCGCATGGCATCATGACGTTGAACGACTTCAAGGCCATCAAGGGCGACCGCGAAATGGGCATCCGCTCGCTGCCCGTGATGCTCGGTGCCGACCGCGCGGCGTTCGTCGCATGCCTGATCATGGCGGCCCCCCAAGTGATCGTCATCGGCCTCCTCATCTCGTGGGGCGCAGGCCGAGAGGCCGCCATCGTCACAGCTTTCCTGGCCGGGCAGCTCGAACTGATGCGCCGCTTCCTGAAGGACCCGATCGCTCACGCGCTCTGGTATAGCGGTTTTGGCGTGCCGCTGTTCGTGTTCGGCATGATGGCGAGCGCCGTCGCCGTCCGCAGCTTTGCCGTCGCTGCGGTCTAGTCATCATGCACGCTTCACTCAGCCGTCATGCGACCCAGATCGCCCTGGCCCTCGTCGCCTGTTTAGCCATCGTCTGCGCGTTGTGGGCGCTGAACGCCGCCGACAGCGGCCACACCCGTGATGCCGTGAACATCGAGGGGACGCCGGCAACCCTCTATCGACCGCTGTCGGCGGCTCGATCTCAGACACCCGTCGTCGTCATCGCGCATGGCTTTGCAGGCTCCCAACGCTTGATGCAGGCCTTTGCTGTCACGCTCGCCCGCAACGGCTACATCGCCATCACGTTCGACTTTCCCGGCCACGGCCGCAACCCAGCCCCACTAACCGGCAGCATCACCGAGATCAGCGGTGCCACGCAGCGCCTCGTCGCGTCAACGGAACGGATCGTTGCTTTTGCCAAATCGCTGGGCGATGGACGGATCGCGCTGCTCGGCCATTCGATGGCATCCGACATTATCGTGCGCGTTGCCCAAGCTCATGCCCAGACCGGCGCCCAGACCGGCGCCCAATCTGACGCCCAGATCGCAGCCACCATCGCCGTCTCGATGTTCTCGCCAGCCGTGACGGCCGCGACACCTCAAAACCTGCTCGTCCTCGTCGGTGACTGGGAAGGCGCGCTCAAACAGGAAGCGCTGCGCGTCGTCAGCCTTGCCACGGCCCCAGCCCAAGCCGAGCCCGGCGTCACCTATGGTGATCCCGCAACCGGCACCGGCCGACGCGCCGCCTTCAGCCGGTCGGTTGAACATGTCGGCGTGCTGTATAGCCAGGACAGACTGCGCGAAGCGCTCGCCTGGCTCGATG
>JBBRKD010000247.1:0-4103 GCA_038218255.1 Hyphomicrobiales bacterium
GCCGCGCTTTGGGCTCGCAGCGATATCGGACCAGGCGACGTAACCAGCGCCCAGATTTACGATGCCTTTACGCCGCTCGTCTTGATGACGCTCGAGGCCTACGGTTTTTGCGGACGCGGCGAGGGTGGCGCTTTTTCGGAAAACGGCGCTCTCGAGATCGGAGGCCGGCTACCGGTCAACACCAGTGGCGGGGGCTTGTCGGAGGCCTATCTTCACGGTTTCAACCTTATCGTCGAAGGAGTGCGCCAAATGCGCGGGACGTCGACGTCGCAGGTGGTGGGTAGTGGCGCCTGCCTGGTAACAAGCGGCGAGTGCGTACCGACCAGCGCGCTGGTGCTGCGACGGTGACCACGCAGCCTGATCCCGTCGCGCCGGCAGCGCCCATTCTGCCTGACGTCGACGATCCCATCGCCGCACCGTTCTGGGCAGCGGCACGCGAGGGGCGGTTGGTCATCCAGGCTTGCGGCGATTGCGGCACGTTACGGACGCCGCCTCGCTCGTTCTGCCACCTCTGCGCTTCTGAAAGCGTTGTTTGGCGACAGGCCAAGGGCACTGGCCGGCTCTGGTCGTGGATCGTCGCCCACGGCCCGACCATTCCCGCATTCGCTGGGCTCACGCCTTACCCGGTTGTGGTGGTGGAACTTGATGATGGGCCCGGATTGCGCATGGTCGGTAACCTCGTCGCTGATCACGAGGCCTCGATCGCCAGCGTGCCGCCGGGTCACTTGGCCATCGGTATGCCCGTCGCGGTCTTGTTCCGCGCGATCGACGAACGGGTGACGCTGCCGTTGTGGTGCGCGCCGGCGTCCTAGGCCTCACCCTCCTGGGAATAGCGACCGAGCGACAGGAACAACGGGATAGCTGGCGCGAGCAACACGAGGGATGCCAGTAGCGCTGGCTGATAGCTACCCGCGCGATCGTGGATGACGCCATAAAGGAGCGGGCTGACAATCGCTCCAGCGATGAACATGCCATATTGCCAACCGTAGATTGCGCCATAGGCGCGCGTCCCGAAATAGCGGGCGGTCATGTAGCCGGCGATGTCGAGTTCAGTGCCAAAGGCGAGCCCGACCAGTGCCGCAGCGACATAGATCAGCGGTAGCATCGGCCAGTGCAGAGTGACTACGCCGACCATCGCGAAGCAGATGAAGAGCACGGCGAGCCTTGGTGCAAAGCATCGGTCCAGCAGATAGCCGGCAATCAACCGGCCGGCGAGAACGGCGACGCCAAACAACGAGGTGACAGAGGCTAAGGTGGCGGCGCCGAAACCCTCATCAGAAAGCATCGGGACGAAATGCACGAAAAGGCCGCCGAGGCTTGCCGCCATCAAGAAAAACGCAGCGCCTTGCCGCCAGAATCGGCCTTCGCGCTGGGCTTGCGTTAGGGTTGGGCCCCACAGCATCCCTTGCGCATTTGCCGCCGCGCGGCGCTCCGAACTCGGCCGACCAGCGCCTATCAGGATCAGGGGCAGCGTTAGCAGCATTATCACGGCCAGGACGCGATAGCCGGCCTGCCAGCCGGCTCCGAGCACATAGGGAATCATCAGCGGCGGCATCACGATTGCGGTAACTCCCGTACCGGCCATGACGATACCGATCGCCAGCCCCCGCGCACGGACGAACCAGAGGTTTATCAGGGCGATGTAACTGACAACGGTGGCGCCCGCGCCGATCACGGATATGGTCGCGACCGTCAGCAGATAGCCCGGGAGGGTGTGGACGAACTGCGCCATTACCAAGAAGCTGGCGGCCGCCCCGACAATGGAAGTCGCGGCAACAGGCCGCGGTCCGTAGCGATCGACAAGCTGGCCCACGATCGGTGATGCAATAGCCGTGATGATCCCGCCGATCATCGCGCCAAGCGATAGCTCGGTGCGGCTCCAGCCAAAGGCATGCGACAAGGAGAGGATGAAGACGCCGGCAGTATGGCCGGTGATTACCGACACGCAGGTTGCCACACCCACAAATGCGGTGAGCAACGGCAGCCAGCCCGCGACCAGCTCCGCTAGGCGCGAATCGTCGCCCTCGTCGGGCGCGGCTCTTGCCGCCGTTTCCATTTGGTTCATTGGTCCCGCCCCTAAGCCTGTGCTGCCAGCTCAGGCTAGTTTGCCGGAACCGGCGCGCCCAAGGTCATATGGCTGATCCTGCTTATCGGTTCGCTCGATAAGCGAGGGTCGTCCGCCGAACCAATCGCTGGCTCCGGCAGTTTGAAACGGGCGGCGACGTCGGGCTCGACCAGGCTCAGCACCAGCGCAGCAAAGCTGTCCTGGAGCACGCCGCGATAGACATTGCGTGGCCGGAGGAGGCCAAACACCCGCCCGAGTGCGAGGCCGGTGACGTCGAGCGGGACAAGCTGGGAGGCGGCGAATTCAGCTTCAACGGCGCGCCGCGATAGGCAGCCCAGGCCGAGCCCCTCCCTGACCGCAGCCTTGATCGCCTGATTGCTATTTGATTCGAAGGCAACCGAGATGCTTGCTGTGAAGCTCGCCAGCCCTAGAGTCAGCTTGTGGCGGGTAGAGCTGCCGGCGGCCCGCAGGCACCAGCGTTCGGTCGCTAACTCGCGTGCATCGATCGGTCTGCCGTGGGCGAGCGGGTGGCCCGCAGCGGCGAAGATCACGAGTTCGTCGCTGAGGATCGGTTCGAAGATCAAAGAGGCGCGGCCGCAGGGTGAGTCGGCAAACCCAAGGTCACAACTCATGCTCTCGACTTGATCGAGCACATCCTGCCAGCTGGTTGGCCGCAGCTTGATCTGGACGGCCGGGTTCTCACGCAAGAAGCGGGCGCAAATTGGACCCAGGACGTGGTCGGCGATGGTCTCTGTCGCCGCTATGCGGAGGATGCCAGTGAGTTCGTCGCACTGTGTGATCCGTTCGATCTCGTGCGCTTGTGCGAGGAGCGATCGCGCCATCGGTTGGAGCCGTCGGCCATTCTCATTGAGCGTCAACTTTCGGCCATGCCGATGGAAAAGGATGATGCCGAGCCCTTCTTCCAGCTCCTTTAGCGCCATGCTCGCCGCCGACTGGCTCAGCGCGACGTCGTCCGCGCCCCGGCTGACGCTTTCATATCGGGCGACGGCCTCGAAAACAGCGAGCTGTCTCAGGCTGATCCTCATCTCGTCCTCTCCATCGGCTTTTCCGATACTGGCTATCAGTATTTTTGTCTTGGCGATCCGCAGCGTCGAACCTTATGTGAAAATGCCGCGACGAGACAGACATAAATGATCGCCAAAGCCGGAAATTGCGCAACGTAAACCAGCTGAGTGGAGGGGGAATTTGCTAATGGAAATTCCCGATTCACAATTAGTCTTAGACCCCGTGCGCTCTTCGAAGCCTGATCGACCCAATCTGGTCGATTTCTTCAAACCCCGTAGTGTCGCGGTCTTCGGTTCCATTAATCAGAGCTCTCTTGTCGAGCGCTATAAGCGCTTTGGCTGCCCAGTGTATTTGATCAATCCTAAAGGCGGCGAAGGCGGATTGTATCCAGTTTATCGAAACCTCGACGAGGTCGAGGGCTCGGTCGATCTCGCCATGATTCGGACGGCACCGGAAACGGCAATTGCGCTTCTTGAGCAGTGCGGCCGTCGCGGCGTGCCGTTCGCATTGGTTTTCTCCTCCGGCTTCAGCGAGGTTGGGCCGGCGGGCCGGCACTATGAGGACCGGCTGGGCGAGGTGGCACGCCGGTACGGAATCAGGGTTCTGGGCCCGAACACCAACGAGAACGCTTTTGAACGATTCGAGGTGCCTGAGCATCACCGCGGCGGGCTGATCGGGCTGATTACCCAGAGCGGCCATAATGGGCGGCCGGTTGTTCAAGGGAGTGTGATTGGCGCTGCGTTCTCGCGCTGGGTGGCGACCGGCAATGAGGTCGACCTCGACGCGGCGCATTTCATCCGCTTTTTTGCCGAGGACGAAGCGACGAGCTCGATCGCTGGATACATAGAAGGCTTTCGCGATTTCGATCGACTGCGTGACGGGCTGCAGTCGGCCAACGACCACGACAAGCCGGTTGTGTTGCTCAAGATCGGCGCGAGCGAACGAGGTGCAGCCACGGCAGTGTCCCACACGGGTCATCTCACTGGTTCGGACGCTGTGATCGGGGGTCTAT
>JBBRKD010000248.1:0-4087 GCA_038218255.1 Hyphomicrobiales bacterium
CTACCTCTTCGACACCCACGTCCGCCGCGCATTTCCCGGCGAGCAAACCGTGATGCACCCCTAACGATCATTCCCCCCCGCAACCCCGAAGCCACCCGCAGCAGCCCCCCCCCAAACGCCCGCGTTAGCCGCCAACCCCAACCTCCACCTTCGGCCCCATCACCGTCAAAGCTGGTCGGCCGCACCAACCCCCAGCCGTGATCCGCTGGCGTCAACGCGCGAGTTCCTAACAAAACGCGAACTCGAACCTCGTAGGTCGGGTAGAGCGCCTTCGCGAGACCCGACATTTGCACGCACCCAGCCACCCTTTTGCGTCATTCGTGCCGTATCGCCGAATTTGGCCATTCCGGCATTTCTCCAGCGCCCCGCGTCGAAACGTGAACTCCACGCCTGACCCATTCCTCAAATGTCATGTGAGGCCAATCGCGCGGTGCGCAAACCAAGCCGTGGTTGATCGGATTGGGATGAATGTCGTCGATGTGGTCCGCGAAATCACGGACATCACTTATGGTATGCTCTCAGAACCGCCGCGGCCAAACCGGCTGTTCGCCGCGCGCGCGAGCCATATCTGCTCTCCGTCAGCTCTTCGAACCACCGACAATAGGCCCAGATCAAATCCTCTTTGATCAGCCGCCAGCCGGTGGCGGATTTGCCGTCGCCATCAAGTGGCGTCCCAACGGCGTGCAGATGGTCTGGGAGAACGCCCTGAGCCTCAATCTCGAAATGATGCCTTTCACGCATTTTGGCTATCGCGCACGTAAAAAGCGGTCAATGGTTCACGAAGCGATCGGCCATGCCGGATGGAGGCCTGAAGCATTGCGGCTTGTGACCGAACCAGCGATACCGACGGCGCGCAATCGTCGAGTAAAGGGCATCGCGCACGGGCCGTGGCATGACCCGCAGCGCGGCGAGCCATGACCACGGTGCCTTCAGGTGCCGCGCCACGATGAGACCGGCGTCGGATTTGCAGAACCCGCGCCCGTTCTCGATCAGCAAAAATGTCTCGTCCAGATCGGCAGGCGACAGTCCATGTTCTGCCGCCAGACGCAGACCCGTTTCAGACCATGCACCGACGAAGCGAATGGTGGGCGCTTTCTCATGACGGAGCACGAACAGGACACTCGCGCTGCACAAAACGCAGTCAGTGTCGAAGATCATCGTCGCAGTTGGTTGCATGGAATGTCGATTGCACCCGTCAAAGGTCAACGTATCAGTCAAGCCACGCCGCCTGCTTCAAGTCCTTTGGACGATGCTAGCACGGCGGCCCTTGCCCGACGGGCGCAATGCTGAGCTCAAAAGCTCGAATGCTTGGCTCTGGAGGCTACACTCCAGCAACAGTGTTACACAACTGCACTGCATCTCTCAGCGTGCGGCCCGACCGTTCCAGGTCACCTGGGACTGTCAGCAGTCCGCCGGATCAGCCGTCGAACCGCAAGGCATGGAGCGCCCCCTCAGGGACGCTTGCCCACCGCCCCATCGTCGCCCCTCGCACCGCGCGCAGGCGCTCCCCAACACAGCCCCGACGCCTCGCTCCTATGTCGCCTCACCCTACCCCTTCAACGGCTTCCCGAGGCGGCCGGCGAGGTCTTGGATGTATTGGCTCGCGACGCGCCCCGACCGGCCGCCGCGCGTCATCGCCCATTCGAGCGCATCGCGCTCCAACTCCCCGTCCGCCAACGCCAGCCCGTGATGCGCGCAATAGCCCCGCACCATGGCCAGATACTGGTCCTGCGTGCAGCTATGAAAGCCGAGCCACAGCCCGAATCGGTCCGACAGCGACACCTTCTCTTCAACGGCCTCGCCGGGATTGATCGCAGTCGCGCGCTCGTTGTCGACCATATCGCGCGGCATCAGATGGCGGCGGTTCGACGTTGCATAGAAAATCACGTTGTCGGGGCGTCCCTCGATCCCGCCTTCAAGCACCGCTTTCAGCGATTTGTAGCTCGTATCGTCGTGATCAAAGCTCAGATCGTCGCAGAACACGATGAAGCGATGTGCGCTCATCCGCATATGGTTCAACGCGCGCGGAAGCGACGCGATGTCCTCGCGGTGAATTTCCACGAGCTTGAGCGCAGCGGTTCCCATGCGGGACGCGACCTCGGCATGCGCCGCCTTCACCAGGCTCGACTTGCCCATACCGCGCGCGCCCCACAGCAGCGCATTATTCGCCGGCAGCCCGCGCGCAAACCGCTCGGTATTGTCGAGCAATTGCTGGCTCGCCCGCTCGATCCCCTCCAACAACGCCAGCGGCACGCGATTAACTTTCGCCACCGGCTCGAACGCATCAGGGTTCACCGTCCACCCGAAAGCATCCGCCGCATCAAAATCAGGACGCGACGGCCGTGGCGGCGCAATGCGCTCCAAAGCATCGGCAATGCGCACCAGCAAGTCCGCGTGGTCAGGTGTCTGTGTCATGGCGCTCGGTTTATGCGGTGGCGCGCAGCTGGGATAGGGTCGTGATGTCGCTTAGGGGCCTGAATGCCATCAGACTTCGCTCCGCGAATTGGGCAACTGCCCAAACCCGTTCGGAGGGACACCCTCCGAACCGCCCGTTTTTTGGGACTAAAGACAAAAGGACGGGCGGTCTGGCGGGTGTCCCGCCAGCGGGGCTCAGGGGCTGGCCCCGTTCGCGCCAGCGGCGCGAGACAACCCATCAACGCCGGACGCGCCGACGCGGCTCCAGCGGCTCTTCCGCCCCAGACGCTGGTGCAGTCCCTGCAGGCTGGCCCGGACGGGCCGCTGCGGCCTGCGGCACGGGCTTGGTTGGCGAGCGGCACTCGGTGAGCCAGAGGTCAAACACGGGATGCTCAACAGCATTCAGGCCAGGGCTTTCGGCAAACATCCATCCCGAGAACAGGCGCTTTTCCTGCCCTGACAGCAGCGTTTCGTCGACTTCGATGAAGGTGCTGGTTTTGGGCTGCTCGGTTGGCGGGCGCGAATAGCAGGCGCGCGGCGTGATCTTGAGGGAGCCGAACTTCGCCGTGTCGTTGAGCGGCACTTCGAGTTTTGAGATGCGCGCGGTCACCTTGTCGAGTGCTGCAAACACCGCCACCTGGTTTTCGATACGCTGCGCCGCCGCAGATGTTGCCGACACCGAGAGCGCAAACCAGACAAGGGCAAACCAACGGATCATCGGGCGTGGTGGAACCTAAACAAGACATGGCAAGGGCGGCCCGGTGAGCGTGCGGGCGCAATGGTGGCACCAGCATGACGCACTCCACCGTAAGAGTGGGCAGACATATGCGGGTTTGCAGAGATTGACAAAGGGGGCCTTCGTCGTGTCGTAGGTTTGCCTGTGCGTGAAACGCCATCGGAACGACGTGATGCCCACCCAGCTTCCCCCCATGACGGCCGAAGAAATTCAGCGCTACAAGCGCCATCTCGTGTTGCGCGATGTGGGCGGGGCGGGGCAACAGAGGCTGCGCGCCGCCCGCGTGCTGGTGGTGGGAGCTGGCGGGCTTGGTTCTCCCATTCTGATGTATCTCGCAGCCGCCGGTGTCGGCACGCTTGGGATCATCGACCATGACACCGTGTCGCTATCGAATTTGCAACGCCAGATCGTCCATGACACGGGGAGCATCGGCACGTTGAAGGTCGAGAGCGCAGCCGCAAGCCTTGCCCGGATCAACCCGCACGTAGCGATCGAAGCGTACGCTGAGAAGCTAACGGCTGCCAACGCGCTCGATATCATCGGCCGCTACGACATCGTCACCGACGGGTCGGACAATTTCGCAACCCGCTATCTCGTGTCGGATGCGTGCTGTCTTGCCCGCAAGACGTTGGTGTTTTCAGCCGTCGGCCCGTTCGATGGCCATCTGACGACCCTGAAACCGCATCTTAAAACGCCCAGCGGCGCACCCTATCCGACCTATCGCTGCCTGTTCCCGAACGCGCCAGAACCCGGCACGGTCGCCAACTGCTCCGAAGTCGGCGTGCTGGGGGCCGTCGTCGGCGTCATGGGGACGCTGGCCGCGGTGGAAATCCTCAAAGAAATCCTCGGCATCGGCGACAGCCTCGCGGGCCGCCTTTTGATCTATGACGGGCTCGGCGCGCGCTTTGAGACGATCCGCATCGCCTGGGATGGGGA
>JBBRKD010000249.1:0-4086 GCA_038218255.1 Hyphomicrobiales bacterium
GCCCGAGTCGCTGTACCTCAACCGGCCGACCCAAAAACAAGGGGGCCGCCCGGTTCGTTTGGAGCTCATCCGATGACGGGTTCGCCAACGCTCAAATACAAAACCCAAAAGCACAAACAGTCGGGTGAATCCTTGATGGGCGGCGGCGGCTACGGCATCGACATGACCGTCGTGGATCGTCTCGCCCGCGATGTGACAGAAGCCGTTCAGGCCGGTGCCGAGATCGCCATCGTGGTCGGTGGCGGCAACATTTTTCGCGGTCTGTCGGGTGCCGCCAAGGGCATGGACCGCGCCACCGCCGATTATATGGGCATGCTTGCAACCGTAATGAACGCGCTCGCGTTCCAAAACGCGCTGGAACATGCAGGCACATCCGCGCGCGTCTTGTCGGCCATTCCGATGGCAACGGTTTGCGAGAGCTATGTCCGCCCCAAGGCGCTCCACCACATCCGCCGTGGCCGCGTGGTGATCTTTGCCGCCGGCACCGGCAACCCGTTTTTTACGACCGATACGGCCGCTACGCTGCGCGCCATCGAGATGGACTGTGCAGCCGTCGCTAAAGCGACGCAGGTTGACGGTGTCTATTCCGCCGACCCCAAAAAACATCCAGACGCAGTCCGTTATGACACTTTAACCTATGACGAGGTGCTTGCCCGCAACCTGCAAGTCATGGACGGGGCCGCGATCGCACTTGCCCGCGACAACAGACTTCCGGTAATCGTATTTTCGATCGCGGAGCCGGGCAACCTGTTGAAAGTTTTGCGCGGAGACGCGCGCTCAACCGTCATCGAGGCGCTCGCGTGACGCAATCTTACGGCAATTGGGGTCGATGCAACCCGCGTGGACTGGGCGATGTCAGCGTGTTTGCGGAGGGGGTCTGGGCTTCAGATCGCGGCCGCACCGCCGCACGACAGCCTGTTGCCTTCAAGGAGAGAGCCAAAAATGGCCGCGTTTGACATGTCTGCCCTCGAGACGCGCATGCGGGCCTCTACGGATGCCTTGAAGCGCGAACTCCAAGGTCTGCGCACGGGACGTGCCAGCGCAAACCTGCTGGAGCCCGTCCAGGTCATGGTTTATGGCGCGCGCATGCCGCTGAACCAAGTCGCGACAGTTTCAGTCCCCGAAGCGCGCATGCTCGCCGTTCAGGTCTGGGACCGCACCAACGTCCAAGCCGTCGATAAGGCCATCCGCGAAGCCAACCTGGGCCTCAATCCGATCATGGATGGCACCACGCTGCGTTTGCCGATCCCCATGCTGACGGCCGACCGCCGCAATGAACTCGTCAAGCTCGCCCACAAGTATGCCGAACAGACCCGCGTTTCGGTCCGCAACGTGCGCCGCGAAGGCATGGACCTTCTCAAGAAGCTCGAGAAAGACGGCAATATGAGCGAAGATGACCACAAGAAGAACGCAGGCAAGGTCCAGGAACTGACGGACAAACTTATTAAGGAAGTCGACGCAACGGTCGCGGCCAAAGAAACGGAAATTCAAAAGGTTTGATATGGTCTGGAACTGCGCAACAGTCGATGCCGAGTGCGCGGTGCCCTTCGCGCCTCGGCCCAACTTCGAGAACGCCGGTCCGTGACAGACAGCAAACTCAGAGCGGAAAAGTCGGGTCTCGCGGTCGCGGGGACCACCGAGCCCGTCCACCACGTCGCCATCATTATGGACGGCAACGGCCGCTGGGCAGCCGAACGCGGCCTGCCCCGCTCCATGGGCCACCGCAAGGGCGTGGAAGCCGTCCGTCGCACAGTCCAGGCAGCGATGGAACTCAAAATTTCCTACCTGACAATCTACTCCTTTTCGTCCGAGAACTGGTCCCGCCCGGCCGATGAGATCAGCGATCTGATGGCGCTGATGAAGCGCTTCATCCGCCAGGATCTGGCCGAACTGCACCAAAACAACGTCCGCATTCGCGTGATCGGCGAACGCCATAAAGTCGATCCTGAACTCCTCGCTCTGATCGACGAAGCCTGCGACCTGACCGAGATCAACACCGCACTAACCCTGGTCATCGCCTTCAACTATGGCTCTCGCACCGAGATCGCTGCCGCTGCCCGCAAGCTCGCAGCCCGTGCCGTTAGCGGAGCAATGTCGCTCGATGAAATCACGCCTGAAGCCATCTCCGCCTGCCTCGATACCCAAGGCATCCCCGACCCCGACCTCCTCGTCCGCACCAGCGGCGAGATGCGCATCTCGAATTTCCTCCTCTGGCAGCTCGCCTACACCGAGTTCGTGTTTATCGACGCCTATTGGCCCGATTTCGGCCGCGACCTCTTGGAGCAGGCCATACTTGAATACCGCTCCCGCGACCGCCGCTTTGGCGGCCTCGGCAAACGGTCGACCGCATGAGCAGTGTGATGCCGGAGGATCGGCGACCCAAGCCCCCGCTGCCCCTCTCGCCAGGCGTGCTGTCGGGTTCCGCTGGCATGACGCCCGCAGCAAGCGCCGCCGCCGCCGCTCGCAATTTCCAGCAGCGCCTCACCTCCAGCGTCGTCATGATCACAGTCGCGCTCGCCCTCGTCTATGCGGGCCCACTTCCCTTTGCGTTGTTGTTGGTGGGCATCGCGCTGTTGATGAGCTGGGAGTGGGGCCACCTCGTACGCGGCACCGACGCCGATACCGGCTTCATCGTTCATGCGACGGCAGTGACGCTGGCGATCGTGTTCGCCGCAAGCCAGAATCTGCCGTTCGCGCTCGGCACACTCGCAGCCGGTGCCGCTCTCCTCGCTGCCCTGACGTTCTCCCGTCGGCCCATCCTGTCGTCGATCGGCGTACTGTACGTCGGGCTCGCAGCCGTCGCCATGGTCTGGCTGCGCTCGGAAGACCGGTATGGCTTCGCCGTGGTCGTGTTTCTATTTCTCATTGTCTGGACCACCGATAGCATGGCGTTTGCGGTCGGCCGTTCGGTTGGCGGCGCAAAGCTGTGGCCGACAATCTCGCCCAACAAAACGTGGGCAGGCTTCCTGGGCGGCATCGGGTCGAGTGCGGTGGCCGCGAGCCTGTTCGCCCTGTTGATCCCGGGGGCGGCCTGCCTCAGGCTTGCCATCATCGGCCTGCTGCTCGGCATCGTCGCCCAGGCTGGCGATTTGGCCGAATCCGCCCTGAAGCGCGCCTTTGGCGTCAAGGATGCAAGCCATTTAATTCCCGGCCACGGCGGCGTCATGGACCGCATGGACGGGATTGTCGCGGTCGCGATGGCCGCCGCCCTCCTCGCCGTGAGCTGGAACGCACAATTACCTGCCTCCGCTCTCCTCATTGGCCACTGACGCAGCAGGACCGCAGCCCAACCCATGACAGCGGATCGTTCGCGCAAAGCCCAACACTCCGTCCGTTCCGTCACCGTTCTGGGTGCGACCGGCTCCGTCGGCACCAGCACGCTGGATTTGATCGGCCAGACGCCTGACGCCTTCGACATCGTGGCCCTCACCGCACAATGCAACGCCAAGGCATTGGCCGAACTCGCCATTCGCCACCGGGCCCAATACGCCGTCATCGGTGACGAGGCCCATTACGCTGAGCTGCGCGACCTCCTGAGCGGCACCGGTATTGCCACCGCAAGCGGGGCGGACGCAATCGTTGCGGCAGCGAGCGAGCCAGCCGATTGCGTGATGGCAGCGATCGTGGGAGCCGCAGGCCTCCGTCCGACGTTTGAAGCCGCCCGCCAGGGCCGCCGCGTGGCGCTCGCCAACAAGGAATGCCTGGTCTCGGGCGGTTCGGTCTTCCTTGCCGAAGTTGCGAAATCGGGAGCTGAACTGCTGCCCGTGGACAGCGAGCATTCGGCAGCCTTCCAGGCGCTCGTCGGCGCGCGCCCAGCCGACATCGAAACCATCACGCTGACGGCATCCGGCGGACCGTTCCGCACCTGGACTGCCGAGCAGATCGCAGCAGCCAAACCCCAAGCAGCGCTTCGCCATCCCAACTGGACGATGGGCCAGAAGATCACCATCGACAGCGCCACCTTGATGAACAAGGGCCTGGAGCTGATCGAGGCCTACCACCTGTTCCCGGTTGCAGCCGACCAGCTCCGTGTCGTCGTCCACCCGCAATCGATCATCCACGCGCTGGTCAGCTATTGCGACGGCT
>JBBRKD010000250.1:0-4084 GCA_038218255.1 Hyphomicrobiales bacterium
GAACTCGCCCACACGGCGTTCAAAGAGCAGATCGAACTCGACATTCCCTGGGTCGACACGTCCGGCCGCCGTCACGAAAAGACGATCGGGCGCCCGGTGTCGATGCACGCCATGCGCGGTATCTCAGCCCATTCCAACGGCTTCCATACCTGTCGTTTGTTGCATGTCCTACAAATCCTGCTCGGCAGCATCGATTGCCCGGGCGGGTTCCGCTACAAGCCGCCGTTCCCAAAATCTGCGCCGCCGCCCAATCGACCGTCTGGCAAAAGCGGTACGGTCAAACCCAATACACCTCTGACGGGCGCGCCGCTCGGGTTCCCGATGTCGCCTGCCGACTTGCTCGTGGACGCGTCAGGGCAGCCCGAGCGGATTGACAAGGCGTATTCATGGGATGCGCCGATCGCAGCCCACGGTTTGATGCATATGGTCATTACCAATGCGGCCGCCCGCGACCCCTACGGCATCGACGTCTTGTTCATGTACATGGCCAACATGAGCTGGAACTCGTCGATGAACGTGGGCTCGGTCCTTGAAAGCCTGACCGCCAAAGACCCAGCGACCGGCGACTACGTGATCCCCAAGATCATTTACTCTGACAGCTATGCCTCCGAAATGGTCGCCTATGCCGACCTGATCCTGCCCGACACGACCTATTTGGAGCGGTGGGACTGCATTTCGATGCTCGATCGCCCGATCTCAGACCCTGACGCTGCATCCGACTCCATTCGCCAGCCCGTCGTAGAGCCCGACCGCGACGTGCGCCCGTTCCAAACCGTGCTGATCGATCTGGGTGCGCGGCTCAAACTGCCAGGCTTCGTCACGGCAGATGGCCAGCCCAAATATCCAGGCGGATACGCCGACTATATCGTCAATCACGAGCGGACGCCGGGCGTCGGGCCACTTGCGGGTTTCCGCGGTGCCGATGGAAACAGCTACGGCAAGGGCGCGCCGAACCCCGACCAATTAAAGCGCTACATCACCAACGGGTGCTTCCACACCCACCATCTGGAGCCCGATCAGCGGTTCTACAAGCACGCCAACAAATCCTATCTCGAGTGGGCCAAATCGGTCGGCTTCACAGGATCGGCCGACCAGATTGTGTTCCAACTGTACTTAGAGCCGATGCAGACGTTCCGGCTTGCCGCACGCGGGCACGGCGCGGTGCAGCCCCCAAAGCAACATCGCCAGCGCGTCGAAACCTATTTCGACCCGTTGCCGTTCTGGTACCCCCCTTTCGAGGAAGCAGCCCTCGACAGCAACGACTTTCCCATGCACGCCATCACGCAACGCCCCATGCACATGTATCACTCTTGGGGGTCGCAAAATGCGTGGCTTCGGCAGATCACGGCCGAAAACCGCCTCTACCTTCATCACGATCGCGCCAAGAAGCTGGGGATCGCCGACGACGACTGGGTATGGATCACCAGCAATATCGGTCGGGTGCGGGCGCAAGTCCGTTTGATGGATGGGGTTAATCGCGACACGGTGTGGACCTGGAACGCGATCGGCAAGCGTTCGGGCACGTGGGGCCTATCCCCGGATGCGCCGGAAGCGACCAACGGCTTCCTGCTCAATCATCTGATCAACGAACTGCTGCCCGAACAGGGAGGAGGCTACCGGTTTTCCAACAGCGATCCGATCACGGGCCAAGCCGCTTGGTATGATTTAAGGGTTCGGGTTGAGAAATGCCGGGGAGATGAGGCCAAAGAAACATTCCCGCAGTTCGAAGCCATCAAGTGTCCGGTCAAGACAGCCACTCCTATGACGCCACCTGTCCCCCAACTCCAGCCAGCGGAATAACGGTTGCCATGACATCGCTGCCTCAATCGACCGGCACCAAACTCGGCCTCGTCATCGATCTCGATACCTGTGTGGGATGCCAAGCCTGTGCGACCAGTTGCAAGGAATGGAACGCTGGCGGATATTCAGCGCCTCTCACCGACTATGATCCCCACGGCCCGGATCCAGACGGCGCGTGGCTGAACCGCATCCATAGCTATGAGGCTGGCGAAGGTGACGCTGGCCGCACGGTCCATTTCCCGCGCTCGTGCCTCCATTGCGAAACACCCGCCTGCGTCACCGTCTGCCCAACGGGGGCCTCCTACAAGCGGGCGGAAGACGGCATCGTGCTCGTCGACCCTGATACGTGCATCGGCTGTAAGCTCTGCTCGTGGGCCTGCGGCTACGGGGCGCGCGAATACGACTACAAGCACGGCGTCATGAAAAAGTGCACGCTCTGCGTCGATCGGATTTACAATGAAACCTTCGAGCCTGAAGATCGTGTCCCGGCATGTGTGAAGGCCTGCCCAACAGGGGCCCGCCACTTCGGCGACTTCAACGATCCTGAAAGCAAAGTATCAAAACTTGTCGCCGACCGCGAAGGGTTCGATCTCCTTCCCGCGTTGGGTTTCAAACCGACAAACAAGTATCTGCCTCCGCGCACCAAGCGCGATGCCACGACCGGGCCTGCGCTGATGCCCACGAGCGCAGCCGTGCAGCCAAGCAAAGCCGAATCCGGTACCGCGGCCAGCGCGTTTTTCGCGTGGGCTGATCGTATTCTCTCCAAAGATGTTGTGTCCTGAAGGAGCCGTTACGTGCATCCAGCCTACTCGGTGATTATCTTCACGACGGCGTCGGGTGCCGGTTATGGGCTTCTGGTCTGGATCGCGGGCTCGATGTTGTTCGGACCAGCGCTACCCTCCGGTCCAGTCGCAGCCGTATCGGCTTTTGGTCTGTCGTACGTCCTGATCACGGCAGGACTGATCTCCTCGACACTGCATCTGGGGCGGCCTGAACGAGCATGGCGCGCGATGTCGCAGTGGCGCACCTCGTGGCTATCGCGCGAGGGGATTTTGGCCATCGTGACCTATCCCATTTCCGGCTTGCTCGCACTGGGTTGGTTCACACATAACTTGACGGGAGCCCCCGTCACCCTGCTGGCACTTTTGACCGTTGCGTGCGCGATCGCCACACTGTGGTGCACGGGCATGATTTACGCCTCGCTGCCGACGGTTCGCGCTTGGCATATGCCGCTGGTAGCCCCCCTGTATGTTGCGTTGGGCGTCGCGACCGGTGGTGTTCTCCACAGCATGATCGGAGTTATGCTGACCGGGAAGGTGATGAACATCGCGACATTCCTCGCCGTGATCGCCCTTGGCGTCGCATATGTCATGAAAGCCTCGTACTGGCAGACCATCGACACGGCCGAGCGGACGTACACGGCCGGAGATGCCACTGGCCTTGGACGGTTTGGCACCGTTCGCACCCTCGACCCTCCCCATGCAAAAGCCAACTTTGTCATGCGGGAGATGGGCTTCGAGGTCGCCCGCAAGCATGCCATGAAATTGCGCGGACTGACCAGTTTGGCGCTGTTTGCCGTTCCGGCAGCCTGCCTTGCGCTCTCTCTGTTTTCTGGAACCAGTCTAGCAATCGTCCTATCGCTGGCAGCCGTCCTGTCGTCGGCAGTTGGTATCCTGACCGAACGTTGGTTGTTTTTTGCCGAGGCCGAACACGTCGTCGTCCTCTATTACGGCAAACAAGTGGCTTAAATTTTTGAGCGGCCGCACATCGAGACATGAGTGACTTCAGGAGATCCGCAATGGACGCACAGGCGCTGCCAAATCTGTCGGCAATCAACCCCGAACGGCTTGCCCTCGTGCGCCGCCAAATCCATAGCGCTGTGTTGTGGCCAGCGCGTCTGGCCCACAGCTACGTGGAGCATCGAGAGGATAAGTCTCATCTGCGGTTGCAGTGGAACGGGGCGCATCGATCACTGATGTCGCCGACATTCCACAAAAGCCTCGCGCTCGAATTGGCGCTGCCGATGATGCATCTCCAGTTTTTGGACAACGGGCACCGGGTGCCTCACGTGTTGGACACCGAAGACAGAACACCCGCCGCCGCTGAAGCATGGGTTTTGGCCGAATTGCTTCATCGTGCTGTTCCGCGCGACCAATTCTCGAAAGTGCTTCCCTTCGAGGTCCCCAATGCACTGGCAGGTGATTCAAAGTCCTATGAGCCAGCCCAATTCCAAACCGAGTTGGCAGTCATAACCGATTGGCTGGAATTCGGGGTGTCCGTGCTC
>JBBRKD010000251.1:0-4076 GCA_038218255.1 Hyphomicrobiales bacterium
CCGGGGATGACGTTGACACACGCAGCCAAACCCAGCCCAACCAACGCGCGCGCAATCTCTTTTGCGAGATCGACCGTGGGAACGGTCGTGTAGACAACGGCAAAGTCACCCACCGCCTGACTGTGATCATCACCTGCGCAATTGTCCTTTGTGTCGCTTTTTATTTCTGGCATGGACACGGAGCCCTTCTTCTCGCGCTTCTCTTGCCGGTGACACCACCACGATGGCCAAGCCCCAGCCACCTTACGAGCGCCTGTCGTTCGTCGCCAGCGATGCGCCCGAAGCCCAGCGCGCCCTCAAGCGCCTAACCGCGCGCTATGGCAACCGGGAAACGACGGACGCCGACGTGATCGTCGCGCTCGGCGGCGACGGGCTGATGCTTCAGACACTGCATCGCCATATGCGCGACCAGATCCCGATTTTCGGCATGAACTGCGGCTCCGTTGGCTTTTTGATGAACGACTACCGCGACGATGCCCTCATCGAACGCCTCGCAGCGGCCGATGTCGCCCGCATCCATCCCCTCGCCATGGTCGCAACCGACAGCGAGGGGCGCACGCACAAAGCGCTGGCAATCAACGAGGTCTCGCTGTTTCGCGAAATCGCGCAGGCGGCCAAGCTCAAAATCTCGATCGACGGCACCCAGCGAATGGACGAACTGATCTGCGACGGTGTCCTCGTCGCAACGCCCGCAGGCTCCACCGCTTATAATCTTTCCGCTCACGGCCCGATCGTTCCCCTCAATGCCCCGCTCATTGCGCTGACCCCGATCAGCCCGTTCCGGCCCAGGCGCTGGCGGGGTGCGTTGCTGTCCAACAAGGCGCGGATCTCGATCGAGGTACTTGAAGCGCTCAAGCGGCCAGTGAGCGCGGTCGCCGACCACTTTGAAACGCGCGCGGTGGTCCGCGTCGAGATCGAGAAGGCTCGGCAGATCGAGTTGTACATGATGTGCGATGCCGACCGCAGCCTCGGCGAACGCATCCTGTCTGAACAGTTTAAATTCTAGCACCGTGTGCAGCGGTTCACGCCCCGGCGTCGACCGGCACCCACCGGGTGACGATTTTACCAAGGTCGGGACGATCCCGGTCAGTTGGCGTCTCGGTCGCGGTGCCGATGTAGACAAAGCCCGCCAGTCGCTCGTTAGCCGCCAATTGGAACGCGGCCTGCACCGTCGGGCTATACGAGATTTTTTCGGTAAGCCAGCAGGTGCCAAAGCCCAAGGCGTTGGCGGC
The DNA here is from genome assembly GCA_038218255.1 of Hyphomicrobiales bacterium. Classification (GTDB taxonomy): domain Bacteria; phylum Pseudomonadota; class Alphaproteobacteria; order Rhizobiales; family Hyphomicrobiaceae; genus JANXVY01. The sequence continues at coordinate 1,233 of JBBRKD010000251.1, forward strand.
GAGGCACATGTTGTAACACGCAGCGCCCGCCGACAGCACCTGTTCCCATTCGGGCGCCTGCGGATTGTCGATCACGTGCGAGATCACGCCAATCACCAGCGGCGCACGCGCAAAGCGGTTGCGTTCGAAGTCCAGCCGGATCTGCGACGGTGTCGTCGGCTCTTCGGCCAACGCGGCCTTCACGAACACCTCACCGAACGCCGAGCGGGCCTCACCCTCAAACACCACGAACCGCCAGGGTGCGAGCTTCTTGTGATCAGGCACACGCGCCGCAATCGTCAGAATCTGGTCAAGCTGCTCAGGCGTCGGCCCCGGGCTGGCAAGCCGGTCGGGCTTCAACGAGCGGCGGGTGCGCAGAAAGTCGAGCATCTGTGGGTTTGTCATCGGCGCGCGCTAATCCGTACGAAAATGGGGTGATGCCCCTCGCTAATGCAAATTCTCATCTGGTACAATGCGCGGCAGAGATGATTTGACCGGGGGCGCCGCCAGTGGTGCACGAGACTGTAAGCCAAGGCTTGGCACGATGGCTGCGCGCGACTGCTATCACGCTCGCACTCGCGCTCGGCTGTCCGATCACTGCCCACGCCGATGCCCCCTCCGTCGTCATCGTCTTTGACGGCTCCGGTTCCATGTGGGGGCGCATCGACGAGGGCAAGAAGCTCCAGAAACTGGACGCCGCCCGCGAGGGGGTCCGGGGCGCGCTCGCCACGATCCCTGACGGCGCGCGCGTTGGTCTGATGTCGTTTGGTCACCGCCGCTCAGGCGATTGCGCCGACATCGAAGTCTTGGCACCGCTTGCAAGCGGCGACGCGTCGCGGATTGTCACGCCGCTCGATAAGCTCAATCCGCGTGGCAAGGGGCCGATCGCGGGCGCGCTGCGCGAGGCGGCGAAACTGCTCGCAGGGGTCCCGCAGTCGAGCATCATCCTGATCCACGACAACGCCGACAACTGCCGCGCCGATCCGTGCGAGGTTGCAACCGAAATTGCAGCCTCCCAGCCCGGCCTGCGCGTCCATCTTGTTGGCCTCGCGCTCGATCCCGACGAACTCGCCCGTACATCCTGCGTCGCCAAGACCACCGGCGGCCAGATTTTTGATGCCCGCGATGCGCCAGCTGTTGCAACGTCTCTGGCGCAAGCCGTCCGGCTGGCGCTCCTCGATCCAGCCAATCCAGTCGCAGCCCCCCTCGCAGTTGCAAGCCCTCCCGTGCCCCAGGCCCCGCCCGTCGGCGCGCCCGGCTTGGCGCTGTCGGCGCGTCTGTCGGCCGACACCGGCATCCTCGCGCTTCCAGTGCGCTGGCGCGTGCTGCCCGAGGGCGGCAGCGCACCCGTCTTTGAAGCCAACGCGCCAGCCGCGACCGCCTCCGTTCCCGCCGGGCGCTACACGGTTGAAGCCCAGATCGGTTATGTGACCGCCAAAACCGGAGCGACGGCTGCAACCGCCGGACCGACACCCGTTGCGCTGACGCTGAACGCTGCAGCGTTACGGATCAACGCGCGCAGCGTGAAGGACGGGGCCGTATCCCCGTCGGCTCTCGTGGCCCTGACCCCCACAGGTGCGGCGATGCCGCTCTGGATCGGACTGTCGCGGGACGCCGACTTCATCCTTCCTGCGGGAAGTTTCGACATTGCGGTCAGCGAAGGCCTGACGACACAGCAGGAGCGCGTCGTCCTCGCCGCAGGTGCAGCCGTCGCCCAGGATGTGGTCTCGGGCTCAGGGCAGCTTGACGTGTCGGCGGTCGCAACGCCAGACGGCGAGCCGCTCTCAAGCGTCACCTTCATCATCGCGACCGACGATCCCGATCAACCAGACGGGCGCCGCGAGATTGCGCGCTCAGCTGCCCGCCAGCCCGTCTTCACGCTGCCGTCTGGCACCTATTATGTCACCGCGCGCACAGCGTCGGGCGATGTGCGCCAGCGGGTCGGCATCGGGGCTGGCGACAAGGTCAAGCGGTCGATTGCGCTTGGGCTTGCCAAGGTCATGGTCGCGGCCGAAATCGGCAGCGGGCGCAAGGATGCGACCGCGACACAAGCCAAACCGACACCGTGGCTGCTGCGCATCCTCAGCCTCGATGGCGACCCCCGAGAGGTGGCTCGCGCTCGCGCCTCGCAGTCCGAGTTCAGCCTACCCACCGGCCGTTACCGGATCGAGGCGTCGACCGATGGCAGTCTCATCAAAGCGAGCCAGGACATCGAGGTTGAAGGCGGTGCCCCACGCCGCGTCAGCCTCAAGCTCGACGGTGCGCCTGTCGTACTGAGAGCCATTCAGCCAGGAAATGCCGCGCTTCCCGCCGATGTCGCCTGGGATGTACGGGATGGAAACGGCACAAGCATCGCCCGCTCGTTCGACGCAAGCCCGCGACTTCTGCTGGCCCCTGGCCGATATACCGCGCGTCTCGACGTGGCGGGCCGCCAGCTTGAGCGTAGTCTCGACGTCACCGCAGACGGCCAAACCCGCATCGTCGAGTTCGCGTTGCCGTGAGCGGCATCGCGTGTGACACGGCTTCGCCATGCGCTTAGACTAACACCTGTGAGACATGGGGCGCGGGTGGGCCCAAGCCTTGACCGTTGAAGCCGTTGAAGCCCGAGTGTTGACCTATGAACCTTGACCGGCGGCACATAACGCGCGCGACCCTTCACGCAGCTCTGGCGATCGCGTTGCTGACCCTGGGGCCCATTCCAACACACGCCCAGCAGCCAGCAGCCGTTCCCGGCTGGCAGGGCGGAACAACGACGACCGTCCCGCGCACCCCCGGCGACGCTGGCCCAGGCACCAATGCTGGCACCGGAGCAGGCGCGACGCCCGCCATTGCCGCACCGGCGCTCGCGAGTGGGGCGTCTGCCCA
>JBBRKD010000252.1:0-4075 GCA_038218255.1 Hyphomicrobiales bacterium
GAATGTCCGGTCACCAATGAACTGCGGATGGTGGCGATCTGATGGTCGCGAGTCAGCAACGGGTCACTAGAGTCATCTGACGTGCGCCACTAAGACAGCAGGTTACGATCTACTAGCCGACTTGGAAGGTCCACAATCGCCAGCGGACCAACTACTCCTCTCTGCTCACTCTTCTTCTGCGGCTTTCGCCGTCTCACGCTGCACCCGTATCCACCCAAACAGCTCCTTCCGCCGCGCCCTCGCCGCGTTCGTGCGCTCGCCATGCTTATAAGCGCCGTTCGCCTTGCCCGTAGGCGCACCGCTACTCAGCACGCCACCGTGCATCCGCCACCGCCCTAGGCGAGACTTTTGATGTCGTCGAGTGCGAGGTTGCCGGGCACCACGGTAATCGGGATCGGGAACGCGCCGGCTTGCTTTCCGACGGCGAGCGACGCGACGAGCGGTCCCGGCCCCTTCGCATCCGTTGACGCGCCCAGCACAAGGATGCCGATGTCGTGATCGACATCGATGGCCGCAACGATCTGCTCAGCCTTGGCCCCGTCCCGGATCAGTTCCTCGCTCGGTACGCTTTCAAACCCCGCCTGATTGAGCTTGCGCCGATACATCCGAAATAGGGCCTTGGCGGTCGCGGTTTCCTCTTCGATCTGGCGTTCACGCACACCCATCCAGTGCGTATATTCTTGTGGTTCGATCACATACAGCATGACCACAACCCCCGACGCGCGCTGAACCCGGCTCGCCGCATAATAAAGCGCGCTTTCAACCTCGGGACTGTCGTCGACGACGATCAGATACTTGCGCAGGTGCCCAGCTTCGATCGTGCGTTGACGTTTCATGACGGCCTCCTGTCGCTATGTTGACGGTGGATGCTGCCACGCGTGCCGCACGCGGACAAGCCCGCAGACGCTCGCGACGACGCCATCTTCAAGACCTGATGAGGCCGACGATGTCCTTAACCTCAGCCATGATCGGGGCAGCAATCGCGCGCGCGCGCCTAGCGCCTTCGGCGAGCACGCGATCAAGATGCGCCGTGTCGGCCATCAATGTTGCCGTTTCATCTGCGATCGGTCCGAGCTTTGATGACGCGAGTTCAGCGAGCGCCTTCTTAAACGCCGAAAACTGCTGGCCGCCAAAGTCGGCGAGCACCTGTTGCTGCGTCGAGCCCGCGAGCGCTGCATAAATGCCAACGAGGTTTTCAGCTTCTGGTCGTCCTTTGAGCCCTGAAGCCTCCGACGGGATGCCGTCGGCGTCCGTTTTGGCCTTCTGGATTTTCTTGGCAATCGTGTCGGCATCGTCCGTCAGGTTGATCCGCGACAGGTCGCTCGGATCGGATTTGGACATCTTCTTTGTCCCGTCGCGCAGGCTCATCACGCGCGTCGCTGGCCCCGTGATCACAGGCTCGGGCTGCGGGAAGAACACGCCATCTGGCCGCCCCGTCTCGACAATCTCTGGTTTGAAATCGTTGTTGAATTTTGCCGCGATATCCCGCGCCAGTTCCAGATGCTGCTTTTGGTCTTCACCCACAGGGACGTGCGTTGCGCGGTAAACCAGGATGTCGGCTGCCATCAAGTTTGGATAGGCATAGAGTCCGACGGACGCGCGCTCTTTGTCCTTGCCGGCCTTGTCCTTGAACTGGGTCATGCGGTCGAGCCAGCCCAGACGAGCGACACAATTGAATATCCACGCGAGTTCGGCGTGCTCAGCGACCTGGCTCTGGTTGAACAGGATCGAGCGCTGCGGATCGAGGCCAGACGCGATGTAGGCCGCCGTCACCTGCCGGATCGAATGGCGCAGCTCTTTTGAGTCTTGCGCGACCGTGATCGCGTGCAGGTCCACCACGCAATACAAGCACTCGGTTGTCTTTTGCAGCGCGATCCATTGGACCATCGCGCCGAGATAATTGCCCAGATGCAGGCTGCCGGTCGGCTGCATGCCAGAAAACACGCGCGGCGTGATCGGAGTGGCGGTCATCATGGGCCCCAAATGGTGAGGCCGCGTTATGGCGTGGCAGCGGGCCGAGGGCAAGGTAGCTCGCGCAGCAGCGCAACACGCGACGACGTACGCCGGTCGGCAAGGGTGCAGCAGGCGCGCCGCGGCGCGTTACATGTCGCCGTCGGGTGGTCGCGTGCCCGTCTTGCGGCGCAGCCCTTTCAACTCGGCGATCGTGAAAATCCCCGTGCCGAACACGAACGCCGCGTAGCTGAGCAGGCCAGCGCCCACGAGGGCCATCAGTGCCCCAACGCGGACGCCCAACCCATGAGACGCTGCGAGATAGGGTGCAAGCGCCCCTTGCGCGGCATACAGCACCGCCCCCATCAGCGCGCTCGACAGGATGATCATCGGCAGGGTGCGTGCGAAGCGCGTGTCGGCAACGAAATCGCCGCGCTGGCGCAGCGTCCACCACAGTTGCAGCGCATTGATCCACCCAGCCGTCGTGGTCGCGATCGCAATGCCCACGTGCGGCATCCATCCATAAGACTTGAACACAAAGAACAGCGCGACCGACAACAGTACATTGATGACCATGTTGATGGTTGCATAAACCATCGGCGTCTTGGTGTCTTCGCGGGCAAAGTAGGCGGGCGAAAGCACACGCGCGAGCACGAACGCTGGCAAACCAACAGCAAAGGCTGCGAGCGCCATCGCGGTCGGCACGGTGTCGGCGGCCGTGAACGCGCCGCGTTCAAACAACACCGAGATGATCGGGCCTGGGATGATGGCGAGCGCGACGGCGGCCGGCAGCGTGAGAAGAAGCGCAAATTCGGTCGAGCGGTTCTGGCTTTCGGCGACGGCTGCGAGGTTGCCTGCTTTCAGTTGCCGCGCGACGTCTGGCAGCAGCACGACACCGACCGCAATGCCGACGATCCCGAGTGGCAACTGATAAAGCCGATCAGCGTAGTAGAGATACGACACCGCGCCATCCTGCAGCGAGGCGATCGAGGTCCCAACGACAATGTTAATCTGCGTCACCCCGCCTGCAATCAGGGCTGGCACACCCAGTTGCACGAGGCGCTGCAGGCTTGGCGTGTACACCGGCCAACGGGGCCGCAACACCATGCCGGAGCGCGCCGCATCACGCGCAATCATCACAAGCTGCACGACGCCCGCAACCGTGACAGCAATCGCGAGAACGAGGCCAGCGTCGGGCGTCCGGCTGAGCCCCAGATAATAGGCGAGGCCGATGGCGATGGTCAAAACCACGTTCAGAAGGATTTGGGCGGCCGACGCGGCGGCGTAGTTGCCCAGCGCCGACAGCACGCCCGCATACAGCGCCATCAGCGACATACACAGCAGATAGGGAAAGGCGATCCGGGCAAACAGCACCGACAGGTCAAACTTGAGCGGATCGTCGGCATATCCAGGCGCGAGCGCCAGCATCAGCCATGGCATGCCACCGATGGCGACAGCCGAGAACAGCAAGAGCACATACGTCAGACCCGCCAACGCATCTTCGGCAAAGCGCTTGGCGGCGGGTTTGCCCTCGCCTTCAAGCGTCTTGGCAAACAACGGCACGAAGGCCGAGTTAAACGCCCCTTCGGCGAACAGGCGGCGGAACAAATTGGGCAGGCGAAACGCGACAAAAAACGCGTCGGCGACCAGCCCGGTGCCCAGCACGGCTGCAATGAGGATGTCCCTCACAAAGCCGAGGATGCGGCTGATGAGGGTCAATCCACCCACGGTTGCGAACGATCGATATAGGCCCATTGCGGTGACCGGTACGCGAGGCCGTGCGTGAGGGCAAGCGCTGGGCGATCAACGTGACACGGCACCGGGCGTAGTGGCGTGCCCGTCCCACACGCGACGTGCTCGTGAGCGAGCCAGCGACCGATCGCCCCACAGTTCATGTGCCGTGCGAAGGTAACAACCCCAGTGTCTTAACGAAGCTTGACTATCGGCCCGAGCGATACAACGTTCATCTGATATTGAATGAGAAATCACTTTAACTTCAAGGTGTGTGCTCTTTTGTCCTCACGTGAGGTCTGGTCAGATGACGATGAACCGCATAGGTCGTGCATGCTGGTTGCGGTATGTTGCATCGCAGCATCGGCGAATAAGTGGGCTTATCCAGGCCTCT